>NZ_JAYMSC010000057.1:0-32717 GCF_038900775.1 Paraburkholderia sp. JHI869 | reverse complement strand
CGCACGAGCGTCTTGGCCGCGTGCTGCACAACGATCCGGCCACGGGCGTGATGCGCCATGCAGATGCTGGCTACGAACTCGCGCAGCAAACCGCGCGCGAGGCGGGTCTCAAGCTGCCGATGCTCGGCCGATGAGCAGCGCAAAAGCGGTAGGCGGCGCGGTGCAGGCCGCCAGGCTCACGCTGCTGCGCGGCGCAGCGCTCGTGGCGTCGCCGTGGAAGAACGGCGGCGGCGTCACGCGCGAAATCGCGGTGGCGCACGTGGCGTCGCATGCGGGCGCGTCGCTGGACGTGTTCGCGTGGCGAGTCAGCGTGGCCGATGTTGCGCAGGCCGGGCCGTTCTCGCGTTTCGAGGGCGTGGATCGTACGCTGGTGCTGCTCGAAGGTGCGGGCATGCTGCTCGACGAAGCAGGCCGCACGCATGTGCTCACGCAGCCGCTTGACGCCGCGCACTTCGCAGGCGAAACGGCAATCGACGCCCGCCTCGTGAACGGTGCCACGCGCGACTTCAACTTGATGGTGCGCCGCGATGCGGCGCGCGGCACGCTCGAAGTGTGGCGCGAAAACGCGCGGCGCAGCCTGAATGCGCAAACGGTCTTGCTCTACTGCGCGCAAGGCGAGCAGGACGTGCGCGTGGACGGCGAGCGGAACGTGCGCCTCGAAGCGGGAGACACGCTGCGCATCGATACGCCAGACGCTCATTGCCCCTTGCACATCGAAACGCGTGGTGCGGGCGCCTTGCTCGCTGTGGCGCTGAATGTGCTGGACGCAACTCCGCAAGACACTACGGATACGGCATCGCACGATGCTATGCATACCTGATGAAACGCACTCTCTGGCAGAACCTCAAACTGTGCCCGCATGGCGATCCGGGTGACATCGTTGAGAACGCGGCGATCGCAGTGGAAGACGGCAAGATCGTGTGGCTCGGCGCCGCTGCCGAATTGCCCGCGCAGTTCGCCGACTGGCGGCGCGAGGACCTGGGCGGCGCCTGGGTCACGCCCGGTCTCGTGGATTGCCACACGCACCTCGTCTACGGCGGCCAGCGCGCCGATGAATTCGCGCAGCGTCTTGCGGGCGTGAGCTACGAAGAAATCGCGCGGCAGGGTGGCGGCATCGTATCGACGGTGCGCGCCACGCGCGCGGCCGATGAAGCCGCGCTGTTTGCGCAGTCGGCGGCACGCCTCGAGCCATTGCTCGCCGAAGGCGTAACGGCTGTCGAGATCAAGTCGGGCTATGGCCTCGATCTGGCGAGCGAGCGCAAGATGCTGCGCGTCGCGCGTCAGCTTGGCGAACGCTATCCGGTCACGGTGCGCACGACGTTTCTCGGCGCGCATGCGTTGCCGCCCGAATTTGCGGGCCGCGCCGACGACTATATCGACGAAGTGTGCGAACGCATGCTTCCCGCGCTCGCCGACGAAGGCCTGGTCGACGCCGTCGATGTGTTCTGCGAACGAATCGGCTTCTCGCTCGCGCAGAGCGAGCGCGTGTTCGAAGCGGCCGCGCGGTGCAACCTCGCGGTCAAGATGCACGCCGAGCAGCTTTCCAATAGCGGCGGCGCGGCGCTCGCGGCGCGTCACGGCGCGCTTTCAGCCGACCATCTGGAGTTTCTCGACGAAGCGGGCGTTGCCGCCATGAAGGAAGCCGGCACGGTGGCGGTGCTGCTGCCGGGCGCGTACTACTTCATCCGCGAAACGCAGCTTCCTCCGCTCGATCTGCTGCGGCGCTACGAGGTGCCGATCGCCATCTCCACCGACAGCAATCCAGGCACGTCGCCTGCCACCTCGCTGCTGCTCATGATGAACATGGCGACCACGCTGTTTCGCATGACCGTGCCCGAGGTGTTGCAGGGCGTGACGCGGCATGCCGCGCAGGCTTTCGGCGATGCGCAGCATCACGGCTCGCTTGCGATTGGCCGTCCCGCTGACTTTGCCGTGTGGTCCGTGCAGTCACTCGCTGAATTGGCCTACTGGATCGGCCGTCCGCTCTGCGCGCGTGTGGTGCGCGGCGGCGAGACCGTTTTTGAGCGTCGCGCATTCGAGCGACGCGTTTGAGCGCAATTTTCACGCATGAATCACACCATCGAAACGAATCCGACTTCGCGCGCGCTCTTCGCCGAGCACGCGTATCTACCTGACGGCTGGCGCCGCAACGTGCTGCTCGAATGGGACGCGGCGGGAACGCTGCGCAGCGTGACGCCCGATCTCGCGCAGGCGCCCCAGGGCGTCGCGCGTGCGGCAGGGCCGATCTTGCCTGGCATGCCTAATCTTCATTCGCATGCGTTTCAGCGCGCCATGGCTGGCCTCACCGAATATCGCGCCAATCCCACCGACAGCTTCTGGAGCTGGCGCGACCTCATGTATCGCTTCGCCGCGCGCATTACGCCTGACGATCTCGGTGCGATCGCGCGCTGGCTCTATGTCGAGATGTTGAAAGCGGGCTACACCTCCGTTTGCGAATTCCACTACGTGCATCACGCCCAGGATGGCCAGCGGTATGCGAGCCCCGCCGAACTGGCGCAACGCGTGGTGGACGCGGCGGGCGTGACCGGCATCGGCATGACGATGCTGCCCGTGCTCTATCAGTACAGTGGCTTCGGCGCGCAAGCGCCGCGCGACGATCAGCGCCGCTTCATCAACACGCCGGAACGGTTGCTCGGCATCGTCGAGGCACTGCGCGAGTGGCGGCCCGAGCACGGCGCGTTGCGCTACGGCGTCGCGCCGCACTCGCTGCGCGCCGTGTCGCATGACTCGTTGCGCACGCTGCTGGAAGGTCTCGACCACGCGCTGCCTGGCGCGCCCGTGCATATTCACATCGCCGAGCAGACGGCCGAAGTCGAGGCTTGTCTCGCGACTGAAGGCGCGCGGCCGGTGCAATGGCTGCTCGATCGCTTCGACGTGAACGCGCGCTGGTGCCTGGTGCATGCCACGCATATCGATGCACGCGAGACCGCCGCACTTGCGCAAAGCGGCGCGATAGCGGGCCTGTGCCTGACGACCGAGGCGAATCTCGGTGACGGTATTTTCCCGACGCGCGAGTATCTCGATGCGGGCGGTGCGTACGGCGTGGGTTCGGACAGCCATATCGGCGTGGACTGGCGCGCGGAACTTCGGCTGCTCGAATACGGGCAGCGGCTCGCACGGCGCGAGCGCAACGTGCTGGCCTCGACGCATCAAGCGCAAGTGGCGGACCGGCTTTTTGAAGGCGCGCTCGCAGGTGGCGCACAGGCGACGGGGCGCAAGGTCGGCGCATTGAAGGAAGGCGCGCGCGCCGACTGGATCGTGCTCGACGCCCAGCATCCGAATCTCGCCGAGCAAAAGCCGCTGACGTGGCTCTCGTCGGTCGTTTTTTGCGAGCATGGCGAAACGCCGGTGCTCGACGTCTATACCGGCGGCGTAAAAGTCGTGGAAGCGCGCCGGCATCGCGACGAAGCGCGCCTTTACGCGGACTATCGCGCTACGCTCGCCAGGTTGCTGGCCGACGCTTGAACACGCTTGAACGCACGCGCCATTCACGAGACCCATTTCGATGACCGATATCTTTTCACTGGAACGCGGCACCGCACCGCTCATCATTTCAATCCCTCACCTGGGCACGCACATTCCCGCTGCGATGCACGGCGAGTACACGGACGTCGCCCTGACTGTCGCCGATACGGACTGGCATCTCGATCGCCTTTACGCGTTCGCGAAGGAACTGGGCGCGACCGTGCTCGGCGCGCGCGTTTCGCGCTATGTGGTCGACCTGAACCGGCCGCCGAACGACGAAAGCCTCTATCCCGGCCAGACCACCACGTCGCTGTGCCCAACCGAGACGTTTCGCGGCGAGCCCATCTACCGCGAGGGTTGCGTGCCCGACGCCGAGGAGCGCCAGCGTCGCGTGCAGACCTTCTGGCAGCCGTACCACGACACGCTCGCCGCTGAACTCAAGCGCTTGCGCTCGGCGCACGCGAATGTGCTGCTGTGGGAAGCGCATTCGATCGCGAGCGTGCTGCCGCGCCTGTTCGACAACAAGCTGCCGGACCTGAACATCGGCACGCAGGACGGGCGCACCGTGAACGCTGCGGTGCAGGCGCGCGCGGAACACGCGGCGGCGGCAAGCGGCTATACGTGGATCGCGAACGGACGCTTCAAGGGCGGCTACATCACGCGCCATTTCGGCGCGCCGCAGGACGGCGTGCACGCGATCCAGCTGGAAATGTGCCAGTCGGTCTACATGAACGAAACCGCACCTTTCGACTACGTTCCCGCGCTCGCGGAGAAAGTCCAGCCCGTGCTGCGCGAGATGGTGGGCGGCGCGCTGGAAGCCATTCAGGCAATCAACGCCACAGTGGCGTGAGATCTTCCGTCGACCGCTAAGACGGGTTGTACACGCAACGGCTCTGGATCGAACGATCCAGAGCCGTTCTTGCGTTTAGAAGCGGTGAACGATACCGATCTGCACGCCGCGCGCATCGGCGCCGGGGTAGGCGAGCGGCAGGCCGGGATTCGCGGCGCCGGCGAGCGTGTAACTTGCCTGGTTACGATTGCGCAGGAACGAGAGCGCGCCGTAGAAGTTCGTCGTTTTGGAAAGGTCGTATTCGTACATCAGGCCGATCTGATCGGCATTGTCGCCTTGCGAGGTGCGATCGCGCAGCATCGCGTAGCCGAGTCCGACGATATTGTTCACGCTGAACTGGTACCTGGCCGAAACGCCCACGGTGTAGGCATTCAAGGCGAGGTCGGGCCATTTCATGTCCGAATAGCCGCCGAAGATCGTGGCACGCCCGATTGCGTACGAAGTGCCGGCCATGATCGTGCGGTCGGTGGCGCTGCCTGCGCTGTTCTTGAGCCACTGTCCCGCGACGAATGCGGCGAACGGGCCATGCGCATAGGTTGCGTCGAACTGCTGGCTCGAACCCGCGGCGCGCAAGCCGCCCGCGTCGCCGAAGCCCACGTAGACGCCGGCCTGAAGGCCGGCGAACTCGGGCGTGACATAGGAGACGGTGTTGCTCGTGCGGAAGGTGAATACCGTGAGGTTGTCCATGGCCGAAGCCTGCGTGACGCCGCCAAAGGCGTCCTGGCCGCCTTGATCGTTGAAGAGCGGCGAATTCTGCCGGCCCGCTCGCACCTCGCCCCAGCCGCCCGAGAGGCCAACCCACGCCTGGCGATCGAACAGCGATCCCTTCGTGGCCAGCGTGCCGTCCGTGGGATTGAAGCCGTTTTCAAGGGCGAACGAAAGCGTTTGTCCGCCGCCCAGGTCTTCCTTGCCTTTGAGGCCGAAGCGGCTGCCCCATTGGCCGCTCGAACCGAGCGCGGCCGTGTATCCGTTGCCTGTGTTGACATATTGGGCAAACTCGTCGATGAGGCCATACAGCGTTACGCCGTCCTGGGCGAACGCGCTGTGCGCAAACAGGCCGAGTGCGCAGGCGCAAAGCGGGCTGCCCATGGTGCGAGTGGAGGGACGGCGGATCGAAGCGGGGGGCTTTTTCATTATCAGTACAACTATTTATAGAAAAATAATGCAAGCGCGCGGGTGGTGAGACCCGCGCGAGTGAAAATGGTGTTGATGGGGGAAGCGGCGCGCCACGCCGCCGGGATTACTCCTGCTCGACCGGCAGGATCAGGCGTTCGGGAATGACGGACGGCGTGAGGCGCATGGCGACGTAGTAGAGCACGCCGGGCACGATCAGGCCGAGAATCCACGAGATGTCCGTGCCGCCGAGCACGTCGACGAAGGGGCCCGTATAGAAGCTCGTCGAGATGAACGGCATTTGCACGAGCACGCCAAGCACGTAGATGCCAATGGCCTTGGCGTTCCAGCGGCCGTAGCGGCCGTCGGGGTTCGACAGCGCCGGCACGTCGTAGCGCGATTGCGTGAAGCAGTAGAAGTCCACCAGATTGATCGCGCTCCACGGCGTGAAGAATGCGAGCAGGAACAGGATGAACGCCGTGAATTCCTTGAGAAACGAGTGGCGGCCTGCGAGCGCGACGAGCGTCGAAATGCCGACCATCCCGATGATGTAGACGAAACGGTGGCGCGTGGAGATGGCGCGCTTCGCACGGAACGCGCTCACGATCGTCGCCATCGACATGAAGCTGCCGTAGGCATTGAGCGTGGTGACGGTGAGCTTGCCGAACGCGATGCTGAAGTAGAGCATCGCAGCGACCGCGCCGCTCGCGCCGAGGCTCACGATATACGCCACTTCATGATGCGCGAACGCATGGCCTGCGAGCGCGGCGGCGAACACGCCGAACACCATTGCCGCCTGCGCCCCGATCACCGAGCCGAGGCCGACTGCGAGGAACGTGCGCATGGGCGAAGTCGAGCGCGGCAGGTAGCGCGAATAGTCGGCAACGTAGGGGCCGAATGCGATTTGCCACGAAGCCGAAAGCGACATGGAGAGCAGGAAGCTCGCAACCGAAAAGTGGCGGTTGGCCAGCAGCGCGCCCACGTCGTGATGTGTGAAGAGTTGCGCGAACATGAACACGAATGCGAGCACGCCGATCACGCTGGCGATGCGGCCGACGAAGTGAATCGAGCGATAGCCGAGCAGTGTCAGCACGACGATGAGCGCCGCGAAAAGGCAGATGCCCGTGGTATCGGAAACGTTGAGCAGTTGCGCGGTGGCCTGGCCAGCGAGCACCGTGCCGCTCGCCGAAAAGCCGACATACATGATGCAAACGAGCACGATCGGAATGGCCGCGCCGTAGACGCCGAATTGCACGCGGCTGGAGATCATCTGCGGCAGGCCGAGTTGCGGGCCTTGCGCGCCGTGCAGCGCCATGACCGCGCCGCCTACGAGTTGTCCAGCCAATAATGCGATGAGAGACCAGAAAACGTCGCCGCCGAGCACGACGGCTAGCGCGCCGGTGATGATCGCCGTGACCTGGAGGTTCGCGGAAAGCCAGAGCGTGAACTGGCTGAACAGACTGCCGTGGCGCTCCGCGTCGGGGATGTAGTCGATCGAACGCGTTTCCAGGATCTTGCGGCCATCGGTTTCGAGATTGGCGACGGATTCAGGCATTGCCACGGACGGCTCCGAACTGTGGGTGAGTGCATGGCGCCCGCATGCCGCGGACGATGGGAATGTCCGCATGATGTTGTATAGACAACTTAGGTGAAATAGGGGATAACCCTGTCAGCGTCGATGCGAGAGGCAAGGGCAGTGCCGTGCCGAAGCGCGCCCTACAGCAGCCACTCGATAGGCATGATGGAGAAGAACCAGACGCTCAGGCGCTGGTTCCATTTGGTGTTCGGCTCGGTGTCGTAGCGAATGACCGTATCGTCGGAAAGGCGCGTCCAGTAGAGCTTGCCGCTCTCGTCGAGGTGGGCCTGGTAAGCGAGCTGCGGCACGCGCGTCCAGAACGCCTTTTCGATCTGGCTGGCCAGCACGGGACTGTCGATCACGAGCCCGAGTTCGGTGTTGAGATTCGCCGAGCGCGGGTCGAAATTCACTGAGCCGACGAATACGCGCTCCGCGTCCACGGCGAAGGTTTTGGCGTGCAGGCTCGACCCCGTGCTGCCGAACGGACCACTGCCTGCGCCTTTGCCCTTTTCTTTGCCGGTGCCCGCCGCGCGCCGCAACTCGAACAGCTCCACCCCGCCTTCGAGCAGCGTCACGCGGCGCCGCGCATAGCCGGAATGCACGGCGGAAACGTCGGTGGCTTCGAGCGAGTTCGTCAGCACGCGCACGGTCACGCCCTGGGCGGCGAGTTGCGTGAAGTATTGCGTGCCCACCTCGCCCGGCACGAAGTATGGCGAAACCAGATCGAGTTCGCGATGCGGATCGCCGACTATCTCGTGGAGCTGGCTGAGGATGAGCGTGTCCTTGGGCGCCGTGCCCAGCGCTTTCGCCGGGTCGTCGCTGACCAGTTGCGTCTTCGCCCATTCGAGCGGCAGCGTGCCGTCCAGCAGGCGGCGCACGTCGGTGGTCTTGCGCAGCGATTCGATGTATTCCGCCGCGGCCGGATCGGTGCGCGCGGCGAGCGCTGCGCGATCGAGCGTGTCGAGCGCATCGGGCGCGACGTACGGCAGGACTTGCGACACCGGGTATGACGAGGCGCTGGCCCAGTAGCGGTCGAAGTCGTGCGCGACGTCGGTAGCCGCAGGGCCGATGGCCAGCACGTCGAGGTCCGCGAACACGACGCCGTCGGTCGCGCCGAAATATTCGTCGCCGATATTGCGGCCGCCAAGAATGGTCGCCACGCCGTCAGCCGTGAGCGACTTGTTGTGCATGCGCCGGTTCAGCCGCGAAAAGTCGGTGACAAAGCCGATGGCTTTGGGCTTGCGCGTGACGAAAGGATTGAAGAGGCGAACCTCCATGTTGGGATGCAGATTGAGTGCGGCGAGCGCGGGGTCCAAGGCGGACGGAATGCCGTTGTCGTCGAGCAGCAGGCGCACGCGCACGCCGCGGTCGGCGGCCTCGCGCAGCTCTTCGAGCAACAAGGTGCCGGTGAGATCGTTGCGCCAGATGTAGTACTGCACGTCCAACGTTCGCTGGGCGCTGCGCACGAGCGCCACGCGCGAGGCGAAGGCGTCGAGCGGGTTTGCGAGCGGGTCGATGCCGGTGGAGTCGGGATGGGTGGCGAGTTCGGCCGCTACGGCGGCGCCAAGTTGAGTCGATCGCGCTTCGGCGGGCGTGAGCGCCGTGGTTTGCGTGCGCTCGGCGAGCGGCGGGAGCTGCTGACACGCGGTAAGACCCGTGGCCAGCGCGATGGCGCATAGCGGCAGCGCCGTGGCGCCCAGTTCTCGCAACCCGTTTGCAGCCAGCGCGATGAGCGATCTTTGCATGGAGCGTTCGCTTTTCCGTGTCGATCCCGCTTCGAGGCGCGAAGCGCGGGGCTTCGCGGGTGAGCGTGCAGCGACGTTAGCTTACGCGATTGGCGTGGCAGGCACCACGCCAGGCGTACAGTCTCGGGGCGAACGCGAGGGTAGCGCGCTCAGTGCGCGTCGAGCGCGGCTTGCGCGCGGGCGCGGGAGTCTTGTGCCGACTGATTGCGCTCGGCCCTGGCTTCGCGTGCTTCCTGGTTGAAGGTCTGCCGCGCTTCCGCTGTCCGGGCGCGCTGCTGCCGGTTTGCCTCGCGAACTTCCATGCGCTTTTGAACGATCGGGTCGCTATGCGTGACCGTGGCGGCAGGCTGGCCTTCCTTGCTTTCCGGGGCGGTGGCCTGTGCAAACACCTGGCCCGCAAAGAGAGCGCTGATCACGATGGCGACGACGGCAACGGTGCGAGTTCTGACTTTCATGAGTTTCTCTCCGGCAAATAACTTTGCATTGCTAACTAATACTCGTGCTCCGGTAAGAGCGAGAGCGGGGCCTGTCGAGCGATGGGAGGCGGGTAGCCTCGGTTGCTCCTGTTTTTCGGAGCTTTCATTTTACTTTCGAGGTGAGTCGGGTCAACCCACAGAAGGCTCTAGCGACAAGGCCTTTCAGCCTCGATGCGCCTATTCATAGGCCATTGAGGAATTTGCACGACAGATGGTCGCAGTCACGCGTTCTGTCACCGACGCAGCATGTCTGCAATCGTTTTTGTCAACAGCGTCTGCTTGTGCGCTTTCCGGTAAATCATGCCCACCGTGCGGATGAATGGCCGGCCGGGGAGCGGCACGAGCCGCAAATTCGGGTCGCTCTGCCATTTGCCGCCTTGCAGGACCGGCAGCACGCTCACGCCCACGTCGTTACGCACGAGCGAGACGATCGTTTCGATCGAGTTCAGCTCCAGATATTCGAGCGGTTCGATGCCCAGTTCGCCCAGTGCGTGGTCGATCACGACGCCCGTCGGCACGCGCCGGTCGAAGCGCAGGAAACCGCGTTCGCGCAGGATGCGGCGCGCGTCGTCGCCGGGCGTCGTGCGGCTCGTCACCAGCATCAGCGGCTCTTCGTAGAGCGGTGTCCACGCGAGCGACTCGTGAAGCGAACCATCTGCACTGCCAACGACGACGGCGAGGTCCACGTCGCCGTCTTCCACCATGCGCGCCAGTTCGTTCGAGCGCGCCGAGGTGAGGCGCACTTCGAGTTCCGGGTGGCCGGTTTTCAGATGCGCGACGGCCAGCGAAAGCGCGCCGATCACCGACACCACCGCGCCGATGATGATCGAGCCGCGCATCGTGTCGCCGGCACTGGCGGGCAACTCGTCGATCAGCGCGAGAATGTGCTCGACCTTCGCGCAGATCTCGCGGCCTTCGCGGGTGAGCGCGACCTGGCGCGCGCGCCGGTCGAAGATCTGCCGGCCGAGCGCTTCTTCGAGCCCGCGCATCTGCAGGCTCACGGCCGCCTGCGTGAGCGCCGTTTTTTCCGCCGCCGTGGCGAATGACCCGCTGCGCGCGACGGCCTGCAAGGTGCGCAGCATCCGTAGAGTGAGCATGTAAATTAAACTTAAGTATTGAGAATAAAATATTAATATTTTTTTGCCTGATCCTTCAACATAATCGATAAATCGGCATGAGCCGTGCGCGCCGCAACTGAGTGCGACGGCGCGCGCGCCGCTGCTTTCGTTCATTACCGGAATCCGAACTCCCATGACGCGCTTCAACTGGCAAAACCCCTATTCGACGCCGCGCCTGCCGGTGTTCGCCCGCAATATCGTTTCGACGTCGCATCCGCTAGCCGCGCAGGCCGGGCTGCGCATGCTCTGGAAAGGCGGGAATGCCGTCGACGCCGCCATTGCCGCCGCCGCTGCCATTACCGTGGTCGAGCCGGTGTCGAACGGCCTTGGCAGCGACTGTTTCGCGCTCGTCTGGGATGGCGCGAAGCTGCACGGCCTGAATGCGTCGGGCAATGCGCCGGCGGCATGGAGCGTCGATTATTTCCGCCGCAAATACGGCGAGGAAAACGGCCTCGCGAAGCAGCCCAAGCGCGGCTGGGACACGGTGACGGTGCCGGGCGTGATCGCGGGCTGGGAAGCGCTGCACGCGAAGTTCGGCAAGCTGCCGTTCGCGGACCTGATGGAGCCGGCCATCGAGATCGCGGAGCGCGGCCATGCCGTGGCGACCATCGTCACGCGCAAGTGGCAGGCCGCGATTCCCGAATTGCACAATCAGCCGGGTTTTGCCGAGACCTTCATGCCGCGCGGCCGCGCGCCTGAAGTGAGCGAGCGTGTGTGTTTCCCCGGCCATGCGGCCACGCTGCGGCGCCTCGCGGAACGCGGCCCGCGCGACTACTACGAAGGCGAACTCGCCGAGCGCATCGCCGCGTTTGCGCGCGAAGGCGGCGCGGCGCTCACGCTGGACGACCTGCGCAACTATCGCCCGGAATGGGTCGAGCCGATCGGCAAGAACTATCGCGGCTACACGGTCCACGAGATTCCGCCGAACGGGCAGGGCATTGCCGCGCTCATCGCACTGGGCATTCTCGAACAGTTCGACATGGGCTCGCTCGCGCTCGACAGCCTCGAATCGCAGCATCTGCAAATCGAGGCCATGAAGCTCGCGTTCGCCGATGTCTACCGCTACGTGGCCGATCCGCGTTCGATGGAAGTTACGCCCGAGCAGATGCTCGACGACGCCTACCTGAAAGAGCGCGCAAAGCTGATCGACCCGAAACGCGCCACGCAGTTCGACTTCGGCATGCCGCGCTCGGGCGGCACGATCTACCTCTCCGCCGTGGACGAGCGCGGCATGATGGTGAGCTTCATCCAGTCGAACTACATGGGCTTCGGTTCGGGCGTGGTCGTGCCGGGCACGGGCATCGCGCTGCAGAACCGCGGCTGCGGCTTTTCGATGGACCCGGTTTCGCCGAATGTCGTGGAAGGCGGCAAGCGTCCGTTCCACACCATCATCCCGGCGTTCCTCACGCAGCAGGTAGACGGCCGCCAGGAAGCGGTGATGAGCTTCGGCGTGATGGGCGGCGACATGCAGCCGCAAGGCCATTTGCAGTCGGTCGTGCGCATGCTCGATTACGGCCAGCAGCCGCAGGCCGCCTGCGACGCGCCGCGCTGGAAGGTCAACCGCGACTTCACGCTCGACATCGAATCGACCTTCAACCCGCAGACGGCGCGCGCGCTGGAAGGGCTCGGCCACGAGATCAAGGGCATCGACGATCCGTACATGGACTTTGGCTCCGGCCAGTTCATCTGGAAGCTCGACCGCAACGATCCCGAGCGCGGTTATGTGGCTGCGAGCGACACGCGTCGCGACGGGCTGGCAGCAGGCTTCTAAACGGGCTTTTAGGCGGCGAGCAACGTGAACCGCGAGCGGGAATGCCTCGCTCGCGGTTCACGATAAACAATGAGTAGACCAAATAAAAATGGAAGAGACTGACATGGAGACCAGTTCATCGGCTTCGAGAGCGCCGCTCAGCCGCGGCATGGTGCGCCGCATCGTGTTCTCCTCGTCGATCGGCAATGCGCTGGAGTGGTTCGACTTTCTCGTGTACGGCTACTTCGCGCCGATCATCGCGAAGCAGTTCTTTCCCGTGCACGACGAATGGCTCTCGACGCTGCTTGCGGTCGGCACCTTCGGCATCTCTTTCCTCATGCGACCGCTCGGCGCGATCGTGCTGGGCATCTACGGCGACCGCAAGGGACGCAAGGCCGCGCTTACGCTGGCCATTGCGCTCATGATGGCTGGCACGCTCGCCATGGCGGTCATGCCGCCGTATGCGTCGATCGGCATCGCCGCGCCGCTGTTGATCCTGCTCGCGCGACTCGTGCAGGGCTTTGCGGTGGGCGGCGAATTCGGGAGCGCGACGGCGTTCATGGTCGAGCACAGCCCTGCGAAGCGCGGCTACTACGCGAGCTGGCAGTTCGCGAGCCAGGGCGCGGCCGCGATCCTCGCGGCGTCGTTCGGCGGCGTGCTCGCATGGTGGCTGCCGCCTGAACAACTGCAGGCGTGGGGCTGGCGCGTGCCGTTCTTCTTCGGGCTCGTGCTCGGGCCCGTGGGCTGGTATATCCGCTCGCATCTGGACGAGACGCCCGAATTCGTCGCGAACCAGCAAGCGCAGAACGCACAAGATGCGCACGCAACGAAGGAGCCGGGGCTGCGCCGCCAATGGGTGAATCTGCTGCTCGCGGTTGGGATCGTTGCGCAGTCCACCGTCGGCGTGTACATCCTCCAGCTTTACATGCCGATGTACGCCGTGAAGCAACTCCACATGGCGGCGGCAACCTCGTTCGGCGTGGTCGTGCTCAACGGCGGCCTGCAGTTCGCGCTCTCGCCGGTCATGGGCGCGCTCTCGGACCGCATCGGTCGCATTCGCATCATGCTGACCACGTCGATCTTGCTTGCTTCGCTCACGTATCCCATGTTCGCGCTGTTGCAGCGTCACCCCACGCTCGGCTGGCTGCTCGTGCTCCAGGGCGCGGCGGGCATCTTCAAGGCGGCCTATTCGGGCCCGATGCCTGCGCTGATGTCGGAGATCTTTCCCGTGCGTGTGCGCTCTGCGGGGCTCTCCATCGCATATAGCCTTGGCGTGACGCTCTTTGGCGGCTTCGCGCCGACGATCGCCGAAGTGCTGATTCACGTGACGGGCGACACGCTCGCGCCCGCGTATTACGTCTCGCTTGCCGCCGTGGTCTCGGGTGTTTCGCTCGCGATCGTGGGCTGGCGAACGATGCGCAAGGCTTCGATGCGGACCACGCTCGCGAGCTGATGCACAGAAGTCCGAACTGACCCGATTCTCACTGCGCCCGCAGAATCGCCCTTTAAAACAGGGCGTGAATGCGGGCGCGGCGCTTTTAGACGACTTCTTCGTGACCCTTTGCGGACCTCGCTGAAGTGTCACGTAAGTGATGATATAGTCGCCCCTCACCGCCGTTTCGGCGGGGCGAGCATTACGTTTTGTCAGGATTCGGAGAGTATATGGCAGTCGAATATCGTGGCTTTCGAGTCACTGTCGATGCGAAAGCAGACGCGACGGACACGCAATGGCTGTGCCGCGCGGTTATGGAAGGTGTCGATGCACAAGTGGAAACGACCAGGCTGCCTGGCGTGGAGCTTGCCATCCCCAAGCTGAAGATCGATGTGCTGATGGCGCTCAGCGTGGTCGAGCAAAATGCGAAGCAGGCCGTCGATGAGTATTGGCACGCCAGACAGCCGGAAATGGCCTGATGATTCAGGCGCAGGCAACCCCGATGCGGTTGCCGCGCCTCGCGCTCAACGCGCAGTCACTACCGCAGTGACAATATTCCGCGGCGTTCCCTCGTAAAAAGCCGCAATATTCCCGACGAGTTGATCCGCAAGCGTCTGCATGGCTTCATCGCTCGCCCACGCAACGTGAGGTGTGAGGATGAACGCCGGGTGCGAGACGATGGCCTGGAATGGGTGATCGGCAGGCAGCGGTTCCTGCGTCACGACATCGAAGCCCGCGCCTGAAATCGCGCCGGTTTGCAAGGCGTCCACCAACGCCGCTTCGTTCACGAGTCCCCCGCGTGCCGTGTTGATCAGCAAGGGCCGCCGCTTCATGCGCGCGAACGCCGTGGCGTCGATCAGATCCCGCGTTTGCGCTGTGAGCGGGCAGTGCAGCGTGATGATGTCGCTTTCTTCCAGCAGCGTTTCGAGCGGCACGTAGCCCGCTTGCACGTCGTTGCGCGTTTTGCGCGCGGCGAAGAGCACGCGCAGGCCGAGTGCCCGTCCCATTTGGGCGACGGCTTGTCCGAGCGCGCCGTCGCCGATCACGCCGAGCGTCGAGCCCGCGAGATTGCGGATCGGATAATCGAAGAAACAGAACTGTCCCGATTCGAGCCAGCGGCCGGCGCGCACGGCGTCGCGATACGCGGCCAGGCTGCGGCGCAGCGCGAAGATCAACGCGAACGTATGCTCCGGCACGCTGTTGCCGGCGTAGTCGCGCACGTTGCTCACGACGATGCCACGCGCCGCACAGGCTTGCAGATCGACGTTGTCCGTACCCGTAGCCGCGATGGCGATCATGCGCAGGCGCGTGGCGCCGGCCAGCGCCTCGGCAGTGATGCGCGCCTTGTTCGTGATGACGATGTCGGCGTTGCGAATGCGCGCGGCGACGTCATCGGGCGCGGTGCGCTCGAACGTTTCCAGCGTGTGGTCGAAAGGCAGCGGACGGAGCTGCGTCTGGGGCGCGAGCGTCGCGCGATCGAGAAAAACGACGTGCATGGTGTCTGGCCTGAGCGAAAGAGGGGCAGTACGTCTATTGTCGCGCAACGGGCTTGCGTGTGGTTTGCCCGATCCGCCAACTGACTTTCCAATGAGGAAATTCGCAGCGATGCCGAGCCGGATGGGAAACATGTGGACGCGTCGCGCGTTCGCGCAGCCTTTCCATTTGCTCAAGCCAGATTGAGCAAGCATCGATTATCAAGGGGTGCGGTCAGGTTCATCATGTCTCCCATAGTCAGACGCAGTCAGCCAGGAGACACAGCCATGCCAAGACCACTCGAAGGAATCCGCGTTCTGGAGCTCGGACAGCTCATCGCGGGTCCGTTTGCAGGCCGCATGCTCGCCGAATTCGGCGCGAGCGTGATCAAGGTGGAGCCGCCCGGCGTGGGCGATCCGCTGCGCAAGTGGCGCCTGTTGCACGACGGCACGTCGGTCTGGTGGGCCGCGCAGTCGCGTAACAAGGAATCCATCACGCTCGACTTGCGCACGCCCGAAGGGCAGGACGTGATCCGCCGTCTCGTATCGGAAACCGACGTGCTGATCGAAAATTTCCGTCCCGGCACGCTCGAAGGTTGGGGCCTCGGCTGGGACGAGCTCAGCGCGATCAATCCCGGCCTCATCATGCTGCGTGTCTCGGGCTACGGGCAAACGGGCCCGTATCGCGACCGGCCCGGTTTCGGCGTGGTCGCCGAAGCGATGGGCGGCCTGCGTCACCTGAGCGGCGAGCCGGAGCGCACGCCGGTGCGCGTGGGCATTTCGATCGGCGACTCGCTTTCGGCGTTGCATGGCGTGATCGGCATCTTGCTGGCGCTGCGGCACCGCGAGCAGCAGGGCGGCAAGGGTCAGGTCGTGGACGTCGCGCTCTACGAGTCGGTCTTCAACATGATGGAAAGCCTGCTGCCCGAGTATTCGGTGTTCGGCGCAGTGCGCCAGCCGGCGGGCAGCAGCCTGCCCGGCATCGCGCCGAGCAACGCCTACCGCTGCAGCGACGGCAAGTACGCGCTGATCGCGGGCAACGGCGACAGCATCTATCGCCGCCTGATGGAACTGATCGGCCGTCCGGACCTGGGCGGCGATCCCGCGCTCGCGCAGAATGACGGGCGCGTCGCGCAGGTCGAGCGCATTGACGCCGCCATCGGCGAATGGACCGCGCGCCATACGCTCGACCAGGTGCTCGCGGCGCTCAACGAAGCGCGTATTCCAGCGGGCCGCATTTACGACGTCGCAGACATCGCGGCCGATCCGCATTACCACGCGCGCGGGATGATCGTGGACGACACCTTGCCCGACGGTACAGCGGTGCAGGTGCCGGGCGTGGTGCCCAAGCTGTGCGGCACGCCGGGCACGATCGAGCGCAGTGCGCCGAAGCTCGGCGAGCATACCGACACCGTGCTGGAATCGATAGGCGTGGACGCCGCCACGCGCGAAGCCTGGCGCGCGCGCGGCGTGATCTGAATGGAGAATGGCAAGATGACAATCGGAAATCAAGAAAACTTCAAGGGCAAGCGGCTGTATCTTAACGAAGTCGCGACACGCGACGGTTTCCAGAACGAAGCCGCCTTCATCGACACCGACGACAAGATCGCGCTGATCGACCGCCTGAGCGCATGCGGCTACGCGAAGATCGAAGTGACGTCGTTCACGTCGCCCAAGGCGATTCCCGCGCTGCGCGACGCCGAAGCGGTGATGCATGGCATCGCGCGCGTACCGGGCGTCGTCTATACGGTGCTCGTGCCGAATGTGCGCGGCGCGGAGCGCGCGCTGTCGTGCAATGTGAATGAAGTCAATCTCGTGATGTCGGTGAGCGAGACCCACAATCGCACCAACCTGCGCATGACGCGCGAGCAGTCGTTCGCCCAACTGCGCGACGTGATCGACGCCGTGCGCGGTACGGGCGTGGCGATCAATGTTTCGCTCTCCACAGCAATGGGCTGCCCGATGGAAGGCGATGTGCCCGTTGAAGACGTGCTCGGCTGGATGGAGCGTTTCGCCGAACTGGGCGTGCAGGGCGTCACGCTTTGCGATACGACCGGCATGGCGCATCCCGCGCAGGTGCGCGCGCTGTGCGAACGCGCTTCGCAGGCGTTCGGCGCGCTCGAACTCACGCTGCACTTCCACAATACGCGCGGCATGGCACTCGCGAACACGCTCGCTGCGCTCGACGCGGGCATCGTGCGCTTCGATGCGTCGCTCGGCGGCCTGGGCGGCTGTCCGTACGCGCCGGGTGCGAGCGGCAACGTGTGCACCGAAGAACTCGTGCACATGCTCGAACTCGACGGCTACGACACCGGCGTCAATCTCGCCGCCGTGCTAGACGCCGCCGCGGTGCTGCCCGGCTTGATCGGCCACGACGTGCCGAGCCAGATCCTCAAGGCTGGCCGCCGCCTCGACCTGCATCCGGTTCCGGAACAGGCGCAAGGCATGCCCGTGCAACGGGCGTTCTCATGACAAGGAGCGAAGCATGGCGTTGATCGACCACCTCGACCATCTGGTGCTGACCTGCGTGGACCCCGAGGCCACGAAGCACTTCTATTCAGAAGTGTTGCAGATGCAACTGGAGACCTTCGGCGCGGGGCGGCTCGCGTTTCGCTTCGGCAACCAGAAGATCAATCTGCATGTGCGCGGCGCGGAATTCGAGCCCAAGGCGCATGTGCCGGTGCCGGGCGCGCTCGATCTGTGCTTCATCGCAGCCGTGCCGCTCGACGCGGTGATCGCGCATCTCGCAGAGAAGAACTGGCCGATTGTCGAAGGTCCGGTCGAGCGCACGGGCGCAACGCAGAAGATTCGTTCCGTTTATGTGCGCGACCCAGATCTGAACCTTATCGAAATTTCCGAGCTGATTTAGGCCGGTTCACCCATCTCGCCCGTTTTCGCCGTTGAACCGGGGGGCGCCGGCTCTGCGGCGAACACGCCGGCCCGCGCGGCCGGCACGCGGACGTGCCTTGCCGCACGTCCGCCTCTCCATCTGCCGATCGTCACTTCCTCCCAAGCCCGCGATGCAGGACAATCGTCTCTCGCGCCGGCTTTGCCCCTTTATCATGGTCAATCCACTTCATTTCGATCTGCAGTCGCTGCGGGTCTTTCTGCTCGTTGCGGAACATGGCAGTCTCACCAAGGCCGCCGAGCACGGTCAGCTCACGCTTTCGGCCGTCAGCAAGCGCATTGCCGAGCTCGAAAGCGTGACCGACTGCGCCTTGTTCATCCGTCGCGCGCGCGGCGTGGATCTCACGCCCGCGGGGCATGCGCTGCTGCAGCACGCCACGCGCGTGGTCGATCAGGTCAACCGCATGGCCACCGAAATGAGCGATTACGCCGCGGGCGTTCGCGGCCACGTGCGCATGTGGGCGAATACATCGGCGATCGTCCAGTTTCTGCCCGTCGATCTCGCGTGCTTCCTGAACGAGCATCCGGGCATCAAGGTGAGTCTCGAAGAGCGGTTGAGCCACGAGATCGTCGAAGCGCTCGGCGCAGGCAAGGCCGACCTCGGCGTGTTCGCCGACAACGTGCCCGCGCCCGGCATCGAGCGGCGGCTCTATCGCCGCGACGAACTCGTGCTGCTCGTGCCGCGCAGTCACCGGTTTGCGCAACTCGACGTGATCCGTTTCGCGGATACGCTCGACGAAGACTACGTGGGCTTGAGCGATGGCAGTTCGCTGCTCGCGCGCATGACGGACGCGGCGTTCGCCATCGAGCGATCGCTGAAGCTGCGCATTCAGGCCTCGAACTTCGACGGCGTGTTCCGCATGATCGAAGCGGGGCTCGGTATCGGCGTGCTGCCGCGCGACGCGGTGAGCGACGAGCGCGGCAAGGCCGGCGTCGTCAAGGTGAAGCTGGCGGACACGTGGGCCACGCGCACGCTGTGGATCGGGATGAAGGCAGATAGCGCGCCCAGTTCGGACATCGTGAGCCTGTTCGACTATATGTCCGCTCGCGCGGCGCAATGAAAACCGGGGCGGCCCCGCATGAAGCGGGCGCCGCCCCGATGATCCCGGGACGCTCAGACCGGATTGATCTCGTCCTGGCTGCGGCGCGTCGTGAGCGGCCCGAGCGCACGCAGGGTCACGGCGACGATGGCCAGCGCGAGGGAGATCACGCCGAACATCGCGAGCGGGCCATGCTGCGTGAGCACCGGCAACAGAATGAACGGCAGGGCGCTGCTCATGATGCGCGAGAGCGAATACGTGCTGCCGATGGCCGTCGAGCGCACGCTGGCCGGGAAAATCTCGGCCTGGTACACGTGGTAAGCGTTGCTGAACACATTCGACGCACAGGTCGTCAGCACGCCGAAGCAAACGATCAGCGCAGCCTGGCCGGAATACGCGAAGCCAAGGCCAAAAATCGCAATGGAGATGAGCGAAGCGATCACGAGCGTGCGGCGTTCGATCCAGTTGAGCAGGGGAATGGAGAGCAGCGATCCGATCGGGTAGCCGAGAAACGAGAGGGCGACGAAGAGCGTGCTGCCCGTCACGTCGATGCCGCGGCTTTTCACGACCACGCCCGCAAGCGTGCCGAAGCCGTAGTAGCCGAAAGCCTGGAACAGGTGAAACACGACGAGCATGACATAGCGCTTGTCATAGGGTGCGCGCCGCAGCACGGCAATGCGCTCGGAGAGGCGCAGCGGGTGCTGGCGCGTTTGCGGTTCGGTAAAGCGCGGTGGCATCGGCGTTCCCGCGCTTTGCGCGAAACGGCCCAGCATGGCATAGGCTTCGTCGGTGCGGCCTTGCGCGAGCAGCCAGCGCGGGCTCTCCGGCACGCGATGCTGCACGGCGAGCACGAATAGCGCGCCCAGGCTGCCGATCGCGAGAATGATGCGCCATCCCGCAATGCCGCCGAGATGGATCGGGTTGAGCCAAACCGCGAGGAAGCCCACCAGCGGCACCGCGACATACGAGGTCGTATAGGCCCATGCGGCCATCCGTCCGCGCTTTTCCTTCGGCAGGATCTCCGAAAGGAAACTATCGGCCACCGGGTAGATCGCGCCGACGCCCACGCCGGTCAGAAAGCGGCAGACCACGAGCATGGTGGCGTCCACCGAGAATGCGGCGAGCAGCGAGAAGGCGCTGTACCACACGAGCGTGAACAGAAAGGCGCGCCGCCGGCCGATGCGGTCGGCGAGACTGCCGAGGAAGAGCGAGCCGAAGAACATGCCGATGAAGGCCGAGGCGAGCAGGAGCTTGAACGCGAGGCTATGTGCGTCGAGTCCGTATTCGTTTTGCAGCGCAGAGCCAATCGAGCTGACGAGGAAGATCTCGTACATGTCGAAGAAAAGGCCGATGCCGATCACCCACACCACGAAGCGGTGCAGCGCGCCCACGGGCATGTCGTCCATGAAGCTGCCGAGCGTGACGCCTTGAGGGCTTTGAAGCGGGGCTTGCGCGGTTAGCGGGCGGCGTGGCGCTTCGCCTGGCGTGCTGCCGCCGAGGTCCAGAGGATGGCTGTTCATGCTGTCTCCTGTATTTTTGATGCCGCGCCATGAGCCGCGGTCGGGGGGCGTCTCCATACGAACGGTACGGATTGAGCGTGATGCAAAGTGTGGGAGATTTTCGCGAGCACGAAAATTGAGGATGCGTGAAGCGTGCTTTCCGATGCGGAAAGGCTGCGGCGGGGCGCCGACCGTCAGAAGGCCGTGGTTCCTCAGCATGAGATAGGCGTTGCGCCCAAGGTCACGCACGAGACGTGCAATGAGACGGTAGCGGCCGCCCGCCCGATGCTCGAAAACCCTGGATGTAAAAAGGTAGCGGTCCGCAAGCTAACTGGTATGATGACATCATGACGGCATAAGTGACGAGTAGTCAAATCAGTCACGACCGTCGACTGGTTGTAGTCAGGCACAGGCGTTTAACCAGACAGGAGACAGCACCATGAAGGCACACAAGCGTTGGCTTGCGTCGACGTTGATGTCATTTGCGGTTCTCGGCACGGCGGGCGTCGCGCAGGCGGCGAATCTCATCGCCATCATCACCCCCTCTCACGACAATCCCTTCTTCAAGGCGGAAGCCGACACGGCGAATGCTCGCGCCAAGGCGCTCGGCTACGACACGATCGTGCTCGTCCACGACGACGACGCCACCAAGCAATCCCAACTGATCGACACCGCCATCGCACGCGGCGCGAAAGCCATCATTCTCGACAATGCAGGGTCCGAGGCGTCCGTCGCCGCGGTCCAGAAGGCCAAGGACGCGCACATTCCCGCGTTCCTCATCGACCGCGAAATCAACGCGACAGGCATTGCCGTTTCGCAGATCGTTTCGAACAACTATCAGGGCGCGCAACTCGGCGCGCGCGCGTTCGTCAAGGCGATGGGCGAAAAGGGCAACTACGTGGAGCTGGTAGGGCGCGAATCGGATATCAATGCGGGCATTCGCTCGAAGGGCTATCACGATGTGATCGACCAGTTCTCCAACATGAAGATGGTCGAGCGCCAGTCGGCGAACTGGAGCCAGACGGAAGCCTATACGGTGATGGAATCGATCCTCCAGAGCCATCCCGATATCAAGGGCGTCATTGCGGGCAACGACACGATGGCCATGGGCGCGTCGGCCGCGCTCAAGGCGGCCAAACGCAACGACATCATCGTTGTCGGCTTTGACGGCAGCAACGACGTGCGCGATGCAATCAAGCGCGGCGACATTCGCGCCACGGTGTTGCAACCTGCGGCCGAGGCGGCCACAGACGCGGTCGATCAGGCTGACAAATATCTGAAGACAGGCTCGACGGGCAAGCCGGAAAAGCAGTTGATCAACTGCTCGCTCATTACGAAGAACAACGCCGCCAAGCTCGACATGTTCGCCTTGCGCTGAACGAGGACGATGGACGTGGGGGGCGCGGCGCGCCCCGCACGTCTTCCCGCAGTGAGTTCCGCAGTGACACCGGCAGCCAGATGAGGAGATTCATGGGAGTGCTTCGGTACGTGTCGATCGCGGTCGTGGCCGTCGTCCTGGGTGGCGTGCTTCACGGCTGCAAGCTGGTGAAGAACAGCGATCTGCAGACTTCAGGCGGTTCGCACGACAACTATGCCTCGGCGGGCTACGATCCGAACGCCATGGTGGCGTCGATGTGGAGTGCGAAGATCGTGCCCGACATTGAAAAGCGCGCTGTGGATTACCGCACGCTGCGCGACGCGATCAAGGCAGACCCCGACGCCGCGGGCCACAAATACGGCTACCGCGGCAAGGACGATGGCGCGCCGTGGAATTTTCCCACCACGCTGCACGGAACCATCGTCGAAGTGGACACGCAGTCGAGCCAGGGCACCGTGGGCGTGGACGTGGACGGCAGCGGGCAGGCCGCCGTGATTGTCGATATCGGCCCGACGGTGCTTGGCACCACGCTGCGCGATTCGCTCGACTTCATCTCGTTCAGCAACTTCCGCAACCAGATCGAGTACGCGCAGTTCGGCACGGCACTCAACGCCTACGCTGCCAATCACGTGATGAAACCGTTGCTGCGCAACGACCTCAAGGGCAAGCCGATTAGCGTGACGGGCGCGTTCTCGTATGACTCGTCGAGCGATCAGCCGGAAATCGTGCCGTTGGCCGTCACCGTGGGGGGCAAGTCATGACCGATGTGGCCAATGCCGATGTCATCCTCCAGGTCGAGGGCGTGACCAAGGTCTATCCGGGCACGGTGGCGCTAAAGGGCGTGAACTTCTCGGTACGGCGCGGCGCCGTGAACGTGCTGGTCGGGGAAAACGGCGCGGGCAAATCCACGCTCATGAAGATCATCGCGGGCGCAGAGCAGCCAACCAGCGGACACCTCACGCTCGACGGCCAGCCCATCGAACTGGGCAGCAGCGCCGAGGCCCAGCGTCACGGCATTGGCATCGTGTTTCAGGAGCTCAATCTCTTTCCGAATCTCACGATTGCCGAGAACATTTTCATCGCGCACGAAATCACGCGCGCTGGGTTCGACATCGACGCCGACGCACAGCGCGAAAAGGTGTGCGCACTGCTAGCACGGCTCGAACTCGATCTGAGCCCCGACACGCTGGTCGAAGACCTGCGCATCGGCCAGCAGCAACTCGTGGAAATCGCGAAGGCGCTCGCGTACGACGCGCGCGTGCTGATCCTCGACGAACCGACCTCGGCGCTCAGCGCGGCGGAAGTGGAGGTGCTCTTTCGCGTGATCGCCGAACTGAAGGCGCAGGGCGTGTCGATCGTCTACATCTCGCACCGGCTCGAAGAACTGGTCAGGATAGGCGACTACATCACGGTGCTGCGCGACGGCCTCATTACCGGCCAGCAGCCGATGGCGCAGATCGACGTGCCGTGGATCGTGCGCCAGATGGTGGGCCGCGAAACGAAAGACTTCTCGCGCCCAGTAGGGCATACGCGCGGCGCCGAGGTGCTGACGCTGCGCGACGTGACGTTGCCGCGCAAAGGCAGCGGGCTGCTCGTGGACCACGTTTCGCTCTCGCTGCACGCCGGCGAGATCGTGGGCATTTACGGGCTGATGGGGGCGGGGCGCTCCGAGTTGTTCGAGTGCATCCTGGGCGCGCATTCTCTCGCAACCGGCGACGTGATGCTCGGCGGCAAGCCGCTCAACGGCAAGCCCATCGCGGCGCGCGTGGCGCAAGGCATCGCGCTCATTCCCGAGGACCGCAAGGCTGACGCGCTGCTGCCCATCATGTCGATTGGCGAGAACATGACGCTTTCGAGTCTCGCGGCCTACGCGCGCGGCTTTCATATCGATACGCGGCGCGAGCAGCGCTCCGTGCTCGAGTACATTCGCGATCTCGCGATCAAGGTCGCCGACTGGCGCTTGCCGGTCAGTTCACTTTCGGGCGGCAATCAGCAGAAGGTCGTGATTGCGCGCGCGTTGATGACGACGCCCAAGGTATTGTTGATGGACGAGCCGAGCCGCGGCATCGACGTCGGCGCGAAGGCGGACATTTTCAAGGTCATGCGCGACCTGGCTGGGCGCGGTCTTGGTGTGCTGTTCGTCACGTCCGATCTGGAGGAGGTGATGGCGTTATCGGATCGCATCCTCGTCATGTCCAATGGCCGTGTGACCGCGGAATTCGAGGCAGCCGACGCGACCCAGGATGCGCTCGTTGCCGCCTCCGCAGTCGGACACCGCGCGAATCGCACTGCGCCTTCGCAGTCCGCGGCACGCGCGGCAGCCTGAGTACGCACACGGCCTACGGTTCGAACGTTTAGCCTGCATTCATCTGGAGAGCATTCATGTCGCTTGCCATCAAGAGCACGGCACCGCGAGCAAGTTTCAGCGAGGCGCCGCTGCTCCTGTTGCTGAAACTGCGCACGTTCATCGCGCTGTTTGCGGTCGTGGTCTTCTTTTCATTCTCCGCCCACAACTTCCTGAGCATCGAGAACCTCCTCATCATGTCGCGCCACGTCGCGCTCAATGCTTTCCTCGCGATCGGCATGACATTCGTGATCGTCGCGGGCGGCATCGACCTTTCGGTGGGATCGGTCGTGGGCCTCACGGGCATGGTGGCAGGCGGGCTCATTCTCAAGGGCATTCCCATCGGGAGCGACTACACGCTGTTTCTGAGCGTACCCGCTGTGATTGGCGTGGCGCTGCTCATGGGCGTGCTGGTGGGCGCCATCAACGGCTTGCTGATCACACGGCTCAATGTCGCGCCCTTTATTGCGACGCTCGGTACGCTCTATATCGCGCGCGGCGCTGCGTTGCTGTCCTCGGGCGGCGAGACCTTTCCCAACCTCACGGGCAATCCCGCCTATGGCACGAGCGGCTTTCCCATTCTTGGCAGCGCGACGATTCTCGGTATCCCGCTCACGGTGTGGCTGCTGGTCGTGGTCGGCGCGATCGCTGCGTACCTCGCCGCTCGCACGCCGCTCGGCCGCCAGATTTACGCAGTCGGCGCCAACGAGCGCGCCGCGCAGCTCTCCGGCGTGCGCGTGAACCGCGTGAAGATGTTTGTCTACATGTTTTCCGGCTTTTGCGCGGCGATCGTAGGGCTCATCATCGCTTCCGAACTGGTCGCCGCGCACCCGATGAGCGGTGAAACATTCGAACTCAACGCGATCGCTGCGGCCGTGCTGGGCGGCACGTCCATGTCGGGCGGGCGCGGCAGGATCGGCGGCACGATCGTCGGCGCATTCGTGATCGGCATGCTTTCGGACGGGCTCGTGATGATGGGCGTGAGTTCGTTCTGGCAAACCGTGATCAAGGGCGTCGTGATCGTCGCGGCGGTGGTGGTCGACCAGATCCAGCGGCGCGCGCAGCAACGCTTCGCGCTGCAGAAACAGGCTGCAACGGGGGCGTAATCGATGAGCGTAACGACAGGGCATGACGGCGAGGCGCATACGCCCCTCAAGGGTGCATTGATTGGCTGTGGATTTTTTTCGCTCAACCATCTGCATGCATGGCAGGACATCGAGGGCGCACAAATCGTTGCGCTGTGCGATGCCAACCGCGCGCGTCTGGACGAGGTGGGCGACACCTTCGGCATCGAACGCCGCTATACGGACGCGGCCGCGATGCTGCGCGAAGCGCGCCTCGATTTCGTCGATATTGCGACCACGGTGCCCAGCCACCGCGCGCTCGTGGAGCTTGCGGCGGCGGCCGGCGTGGCCACGATTTGCCAAAAGCCGTTTGCGTCTACGCTGGAGGATGCCCACGCGATGATCGCGGCGTGCCGCGAAGCCGGCGTCCCGCTCATGGTGCACGAAAATTTTCGCTGGCAAAGCGCGATTCAGGCAGTAGGAAGGGCGCTGCGCGAAGGGGTAATCGGTAAGCCATTCTGGGGACGCGTATCGTTTCGTTCTGCCTATGATGTCTTCAGCGGACAGCCCTATCTCGCCGAGGGCGAGCGTTTCATCGTCGAAGATCTCGGCATCCACATTCTCGACATCGCGCGCTTTTTGTTTGGCGACGTGGCGCGCGTGAGCGCGGCGACCGCTCGCGTGAATCCTGCCATTCGTGGCGAAGACGTCGCGACGATCCTGCTTGTGCACGAAAGCGGCATGAGTAGTGTGGTGGATTGCAGCTACGCGACGCATCTGCCGCGCGAACTCTTTCCTCAGGCGCTGATCGAGGTTGACGGTGCGGAGGGCACATTGAGACTCTTCGCCGATTACCAACTGCAAATTCATACGCACTCTGGCACCGAAGTGCGTAACGTCGCGCCGCGTGCGCTCGCGTGGACGAGCGAGCAATGGGTGGCGATCCAGCGCAGCGTGTTCAGCATTCAGTCGCATTGGGTGGATTGCCTGCGGCGCGGCGCCGAGCCGGCCACGAGCGGCAGAGACAACCTGCGCACGCTCGAACTCGTCGAAGCCACCTATCTTTCGGCGCGCGAGGGGCGTAGCGTCGTGCCCGGCGAGTTGCAAGGGGCGGCGTCATGAGCGAAGCGCAGGCCACTCTGTGTTACGGCACGACGCAGGCGGTCGCGCCGGAGCGCCGTCTCGAGGCCGGCCCGTGGTCGGTGCTGCTGATCGAGGGCGCGTTGTACGACATCCGCTACGATGGCGTCGAGGTGATCCGCGCCGTCTCGTTTCTCGTGCGCGACAAGGATTGGGGCACCTGCCGGCCTGTCGTGGAACGCCTCGACACCCGGGAGACAGCGGGCGGTTTTCGCGTCGCGTATGAGGCGCGCTGCGTCAATCCGGACGGACACGCGCTCGGGTTCTCACTCTCGATCGACTGCGCCGCAGACGGGGCGCTAGCGTTTCGCGCCGACGTCACCGCGCATTCGGACTTTCTCGCTGCGCGCTGCGGCTTTTGCGTGCTGCATCCCATCGATGGCGTAGCGGGCGCATCGGCCCGCGTGGAGCACAGCGATGGGGGGCGCGAAAGCGCTACGTTCCCGGCGTTGATCGATCCGTGGCAGCCGTTCAAGGATATCGCGTCGATCGAACACGATCTGTCGAATGGCATGATGGTGCGCTGCGCGTTCACGGGCGACGTGTTCGAAATGGAAGACCAGCGCAACTGGTCCGATGCTTCGTTCAAGACCTATTCGCGTCCGCTCGCATTGCCTTGGCCGTACACCCTGGAAAAGGACGCGGCGTTTGCGCAGACGGTGACGCTGAGCGTCGCTCGATCGCGGCACACGGTCCACGCAACGCGCGCGGACAACGCAACGAGTCGCGAAACCCGCGTGCTAGAGATCGAAATCGGCGCCGGCTCCTCTGCTCAACCGGAAACCATGCCCGCGATTGGCGTGGCAATTGCCGCGCAGGAAGCCGAGGCGGCGCTCGCGAATCTGCCCTTGCTAGCCGAACTCGGGCCGCAGCAATTGACGCTGAGCTTCGATCCGCTCGCGGGCGACGGCGTCGTCGCGCTCGAACGCTTTGCACGGCTGCAGCGCGAAAGCGGCTTGCCCGCGGTGCTGGAGTTTGCGTTGCCCGGCGTCGAGGCGCCGCGCACCGAGCTCTCGCAACTGGCTACCCAGATCGACGAGGCCGGACTCGCGCTGACGGGCATCGTCGTGAGTCCTTCGGTGCATCGGCAGTCGAACCCGCCTGGCAGCGTCAGCCCGCCATGTCCCGCACTCGACGAGGTTTATCGCGAGGCGCGGCGTGCGTTTCCACGCTTGCGTCTGGGCGGCGGCATGCTGAGCTATTTCACGGAACTCAACCGCAAGCGCCCGCCGCTGGAGATGGTCGATTGGGTTACGCACGCGACCTGTCCGATCGTGCATGCCGCAGATGATCGCAGCGTCATGCAGACGCTCGAAGCCATTCCCCACATTGTGCGGACTTGCCGTGCGTTGATCGGCGAGCGGCCCTATGCGATCGGGCCCGTATCGATCGGCATGCGCCAGAACCCGTACGGCTCGCGCGTGATGCCCAACCCCGCGGGCGAGCGCATCGCGATGGCCGCTGACGACCCGCGCCAGCGCGCGCTATTCGGCGCGGCGTGGCTCGCCGGCTATGCAGCGGCGCTTCAAGGCGCGCGGATCGAAACGTTCACGCTCGGCGCTTTGACGGGTCCGCGGGGCCTGGCCGTTGCGGAACACGGCGTGAGCGTGCGGCCGTATCCGCTGCTCCATGTCGCGAAAGCATTGGCCCGCATGGCTGGCGCCACGCGCTTGCACGTGGTTCACGGCGATGCCGCCCGTGCTGTGTGCCTCGCTGCGCGCCACGCTAACGGGGCCATCGAACTCGTGCTCGCCAATTTGACGAGCGAGGCGTGCGAAGTCCGCCTGACTTTCGACGAAACACTGACGACGCACGCACCGCTACGCGCGACCCGCGTTGACGAATCGACATTCAGCGTTGCGCCAAACGCATGCGAGCCGTGGTGGCTCGCGCGCGGCGAGGCGGTTTCGCTGCGTCCGTACGGGTGCGTGATCGCGACTTCGGGCGACATGGCGTCGGGAACAGGCAGCGCGTAGGCGTCGAATTTGCGCTCACGGATCTTGCAAGGAGGCAGAGCATGAAAGAGAAAATTGCACTGTTTGGCGCTGGCGGAAAGATGGGCTTTCGCCTTTCGGGCAACTTGCAGAAGTCGGACTACCGCGTGGCCCACGTGGAAGTCGGCGAGGCGGGCCGCAAGCGCCTCAAAGACGAGCTGAATATCGAGTGCGTGCCAGTCGAGGCAGCGCTCGAGGGGGCGCAGGTCGTCATCCTCGCCGTGCCCGATACGCTGATCGGCAAGCTCAGCCACGAAATCGCGCCCCTGCTGAAGGCCGGCACAATGGTGATGACGCTCGACGCCGCCGCGCCGTTCGCGGGGCATCTGCCGGACCGGCCCGATCTCACGTATTTCGTTGCGCATCCGTGCCATCCGCCGATCTTCAACTACGATACCGACCCGAAGGCGCACCGCGACTTCTTCGGCGGCGCTTACGCGAAGCAGTCGATCACGAGCGCGTTGATGCAGGGCCCCGATGCGGCGTTCGATCTGGGCGAGGACGTGGCGAAAACGATCTATGCACCGATCCTGCACTCGTACCGGCTGAGCGTGGACCAGATGGCGTTGCTCGAGCCGGGGCTTTCCGAAACGGTCTGCGCGACGCTGCTCTACGTGATGCGCGAGGCGATGGACGAAACCGTCAAACGCGGCGTGCCCAAGGAGGCCGCGCGCGACTTCCTGCTGGGGCACATGAACATCCTGAGCGCTGTGATCTTCAACGAGATTCCGGGCGCGTTCTCCGACGCGTGCAACAAGGCGATCGAATTCGGCAAGCCGCGCCTCATGCGCGAGGACTGGAAGGGCGTGTTCGATCGCGCCGAGATTGCCGAGAGCATCCGCCGCATTACCTGAGCGCGCATTTTGGCGGTGACGGCCGTGTGTGGTATTGTCATTACACCAGACGTTTACAGCATCAGTGCAATGGGCGAGATCATTCCACGTCGCAAGCTATACCAGGAAGTCGTCGATCGGCTCATGGAACGCATCCGTTCCGGCGAAATCGCGCCCGGCGAGCAATTGCCGTCGGAGCGCGAATTGATGGAGATCTACGGGGTGGGCCGGCCCGCGGTGCGCGAGGCGTTGCAGGCGCTGGAGCGCTCGGGCATCGTCGAAATCGTGCATGGCGAGCGCGCCCGTGTGGTGGTGCCCACCGCCGACCGCCTGATTGCGCAGATTGCCGGCGGCGCGCTGCATCTTTTGCGCACGCAGCCCGACATGCTCGAACACCTCAAGCATGCGCGGCTCTTCCTCGAAACCGGCACGGCGCGCATGGCGGCCGAGCGGGCAACCGAAGAGGACGTCGCGCGGCTTCAGTTGAGCATTGCGCAGCATCGCGCTTCCATGGTCGACCTCGCGGAATTCATCGAGCGCGACATGGCCTTTCACCGCGAGATCGCAAAGATCAGCGGCAATCCGATTTTCCCTTCTATCGTGGAGTCGTTGTTCCGCTGGGCCGGCGAGTACTACCAGCCGCTCGTGCGCGCGCCCGGCGTCGAAGAACTGACGCTCACCGAGCATCAACGCATTGTCGATGCCATTGCCGCCCACGACGGCGACGCTGCCGAAGCGGCGATGCGCGCGCACCTCACGCGCGCCAACGAACTCTACCGGACGCACGGGCAACATTCGGCGTGACCGGGGCTACGTGCGCCCGGCGCATTTCCCGAAAAGTCACGCTCGGCTAAAACACCCCACGTATCTCACTGGCGACTGAGCGTCCGGTATTCCGGGCGCGCCTGCCCCTGCCTGCTCGATTCAGCCTCGGTGTGACGCGGCCCTGCAGGGCCGGAAAAGACCGCACTGGGCTGTGAGAAAAACTCATACAGTTTGCACGTAAACGCTAGTTCTTTCCGTTTCTGTCGACTGGTCTAATGACTATACCAAGACGAGATCGAGCGGAGGCGGCGGAATGAACATGGCAGCAGAATCCGAGGAAATCGAGCAGTCGGCCATTCGGAAGGTCGTTTGGCGGCTCGTTCCCTTCGTCGCCCTGATGTTCTTCATCAACTTCCTGGACCGCACGGCGATTTCGTTTGCAGGTCCGAATGGGATGGCGAAGGATCTCGGCCTGTCGGCAGCGCAGTTCGGGCTGGCGGCGGGCATTTTCTTCATCGGCTATATCGTTCTTGAGATTCCCAGTAATCTCGCCCTTCACAGGTTTGGTGCTCGCCGGTGGCTAGCGAGAATTATGGTGACGTGGGGTGTCGTTGCACTCTTGTTCACGTGGGTGAGTTCGGTTGGCGGCCTGTATACGCTGCGATTCCTGCTAGGGGTGTGTGAAGCGGGCTTCTTTCCCGGGGCCATCCTCTTCTTGAGCATGTGGGTGCCCGCGAAGCATCGCAGTCGAATCCTTGCGCTTTTCTATGTCGCGCAACCGCTCACGATCGTGATTGGCGCGCCGGCCGCCGCCTGGCTGATCAACGCCAATGGCCTCTTTGGTTTGGCCGGATGGCGAATCATGTTTTTCGGTGTCGCCATTCCCGCCATCCTGATTGGCGTCGTCGCATGGTTCTACCTGACCGACACCCCTGCTCAGGCGAAGTGGCTTACCGCCGCCGAGCGAACCTGGCTCTGCGGCAAGCTCGAAGAAGAGGAGCGTGCGAAGTCCTCTGCTAGCGGCACACATGTCGGTAACGTCCGCGCCGCCTTGATGAGCGCTCAGGTGTGGAAACTTGCACTCGTGTATTTCGGGCTGGTGTACGGGCTTTACGCTCTGGCGTTTTTCCTTCCGACGATCATCGGCGGATTCGAGGCTCGTTTCGGCACGCACTTCAATGTGCTTCAGAAGGGATTGATTACTGCGATCCCGTACTTTCCTGCCGCCATCGCGCTGCTTCTCTGGAGTCGGGATGCAACCCGACGCGGCGTGCGCCGGTGGCATATCGCCGTCCCTTCACTGATCGGTGCATTGAGTGTTCCATTGGCACTCCAGATGAATTCTCCGGCAGCGAGCATGGCCGTTGTGACAGTGACCGCCTGTGCAGTCTTTTCGGCGTTGCCGAACTTCTGGGCGTTGCCTGGGCGATTCCTCTCCGGTGCCGCGGCCGCCGCCGGCATAGCGTTGATCAATACGGTTGGCAATCTGGCCGGCTTCGTCGCGCCGTATATCACGGGTATCGCCAAAGACATGACCGGCTCGTATCAGCTATCCATGTTCATCGTCGGCGCGATGATGTTCATGTCAGCAGGACTTGCATTTGCGATGGGTCGCGAGGCACGCAAGCCGTCTCGCATGCACCTGCAGGGCCGCGCGTGATTTCCCTTGATCCACCGTGATTTCCCCCCGCACGTGGATTGTTCTTGAAGGAGCGTTTGAGATGAAAGAGAAGATTGCGTTGTTTGGCGCAGGCGGAAAGATGGGCGTGCGCCTGTCCAGTAACCTGCTGAAGTCGGACTATCGTGTTTCGCACGTCGAACCGGGTGCCGCTGGCCAGAAGCGCCTGAAAGATGAACTCGGTATCGAATGCGTTTCGGCCGACGTCGCGATCGACGGTGCGGACGTGGTCATCCTGGCGGTTCCCGACACGCTGATCGGCAAGCTGAGCCACGAAATCGCGCCGAAGCTGCGCCCGGGGACGATGGTGATGACGCTGGATGCCGCCGCGCCTTTTGCAGGCCACCTGCCGGATCGCAAGGATCTGACCTATTTTGTCGCGCACCCCTGCCATCCGCTGATCTTCAATGACGAAGCGGACTCGAAGGCGCGTCGCGACTTCTTCGGTGGCGCGTACGCGAAGCAGTCGATTACGAGCGCGTTGATGCAGGGGCCCGAGGAGGCATTCGATCTGGGCGAAGCCGTTGCGAAGGTGATTTACGCACCGATATTGCGTTCGTATCGCCTGACGGTGGACCAGATGGCGATTCTGGAGCCGGGGCTCTCCGAGACGATTTGCGCTACGCTGCTTTATGTGATGCGCGAGGCGATGGACGAAACGGTCAAGCGCGGCGTGCCGGAGCAAGCCGCGCGTGATTTCCTGCTCGGTCACATGAACATTCTGGGCGCGGTGATTTTCAACGAGATCCCGGGGGCGTTCTCCGATGCGTGCAACAAGGCGATCGAGTTCGGCAAGCCGCGACTCATGCGCGACGACTGGAAGAACGTCTTCGATCGCGAGGAGATCGCTGAGAGCATTCGCCGGATCACCTGATCCTTTTGCTGATTGAATCTGCGACTCCTGCCACCTGAACTGTCATCAATGAAACCCACCGTGACCGAACGCATCTACGCCAGCTACTGGCTGGAAACGGGCGTTGACCCTCATCTTGCCGCGGACGTGATCGCAGGCGAGCAGTCGAGCGGGACCTTTGTCGCGCTGCCCACCGAGACGCCC
>NZ_JAYMSC010000056.1:0-36071 GCF_038900775.1 Paraburkholderia sp. JHI869 | reverse complement strand
GACACGCATCGTCGTCGCCGAATTCCACCCGCTCCTGAATGGCCTCGGCCGCGCGCTCGCCGCCGCCGTGCCGGCCGCGCTGCTGCTCGCCATCCGCCGCGAGAAATGGCCCACCTGGCCGCAGGTCAAGAGCCTCGCCGTGGTGTCGCTTGGCGTGATCGTCGCGTTTCCGGTCTTTTCCGCCTTCGCGATGAAGACCGTGCCGGCCTCGCACGGCGCCATCGTCAACGGCCTGCAGCCGCTCGCCGTGGCGATCTACGCCGCGTGGCTTTCGCACGAGCGGCCCTCGAAGGCGTTCTGGGCCAGTGCGCTGATCGGCAGCGCGCTCGTGGTCGCGTTCGCACTCCAGGCGGGCGGCGGCTCGCTGCACGCGGGCGACGCGTGGATGCTCATCGCGGTGGGCATCGGCGCGCTCGGCTACGCCGAAGGCGCGCGCCTCGCGCGTCAGCTCGGCGGCTGGCAGGTGATCTGCTGGGCGCTCGTACTCTCGGCGCCGTTCCTCGCGCTGCCGGTGGGCTGGCTTGCGTGGGCACATCATGTGGCGCATCCGGGCCCCGTTGCCCTCAAGACCTGGCTCGCCTTCGGCTACGTCACGCTGTTTTCGCAGTTCATCGGCTTTTTCGCGTGGTACGCGGGGCTCGCCATGGGCGGTACAGCGCGCGTGGGCCAGGTGCAGCTGCTGCAGATTTTCTTCACGATGGCGTTCTCGGCGCTCTTTTTCGGCGAGCAGGTCGCGCCCTCGGCATGGCTCTACGCGGCCGCCGTGATCGCCACCGTGGTGCTGGGCCGGCGTGCGGCGATCGGCACGGCCCCCGCCCCGGCGCGCGCATGACAAGGTTTCGCGTCATAATTGAAGGTTTTCGGCGGCATCCGGCGGCGCGTGATCGCGCCCCATGCCGCCGCTGAATCCGTCACCCGCCTCACCCCAACAAGGAGACCCCATGGACCAGAGCGATCTCAAGGCCGCGCCCGCGTGGCAACTGTCCGAGCGTGCAATCAAGCTGACCAGCTCGGCGATTCGCGAAATCCTGAAGGTCACCGAGCGTCCCGAAGTCATTTCGTTCGCGGGCGGCCTGCCCGCGCCAGCGAGCTTCCCGGCCGAGGAAATGCGCGCCGCCGCCGACCGCATCCTGCGCGACGACCCCTCGGGCGCCCTCCAGTACAGCGCGACCGAAGGCTATATGCCGCTGCGCGAGTGGATCGCCGCGCGCCACTCGGTGGGCGGCGTGAAAGTGCGCCCCTCGCAGGTGCTCATCACCACGGGTTCGCAGCAGGCGCTCGACCTGATCGGCAAGGTGCTGGTCTCGCCCGATAGCCCCGTGCTCGTGGAAACGCCCACCTACCTCGGCGCGCTGCAGTCGTTTTCGCTCTACGAGCCGAAGTACGTGCAGGTCCCGACCGACGAGAAGGGCCTCGTGCCCGAAGGCCTGACGCCCGAACTCACGGCTGGCGCACGCCTGCTTTACGCGATCCCGAACTTCCAGAACCCCACGGGCCGCCGCTTGCCGCTCGAGCGCCGCCAGGCGCTCGCGGAATTCGCGCAGCACTCGCCCTTCCCCGTGATCGAAGACGATCCCTACGGCGCGCTCCTCTACGCGGGCGAGCCGCTGCCTACCGTGCACTCGCTCGCGCCCGAGCATGTCGTGCATCTGGGCTCGTTCTCGAAGATCCTGGCGCCGGGCCTGCGTGTGGGCTACATCATTGCGCCCGAAGACCTGCACTTCAAGCTCGTGCAAGCCAAGCAGGCCACCGACCTGCACACGCCGAGCTTCACGCAGCGTATCGTCTACGAAGTGGTGAAGGACGGCTTCCTCGACACGCATATCCCGAAGGTGCGCGCGCTCTATCGCGACCAGTGCGAGGCGATGCTCGACTCGCTCAAGCGCAACATGCCCGAAGGCGTGAGCTGGAACCGCCCCGAAGGCGGCATGTTCATCTGGGTGACGCTGCCCTCGAACGTCGACAGCATGAAGCTGCTGGCCGAAGCCGTCGCGCAGAACGTGGCCTTCGTGCCCGGCGCGCCGTTCTTCGCCGACGAGCCGCAACACAACAAGCTGCGCCTGTCGTTCGTCACGGTGCCGCCCGCGAAGATCGAAGAAGGCGTCGCGAAGCTCGCGGCCCTGATCCGCGCGCACGCCTGATAGCACGGAAGGCTTTTTCCGATTCAACTCCCGAACGAGGAATCCTGATCATGGCTGACATCAACATCTACGACCGTCTCGAACAGCTCGGCATCACCCTGCCCCAGGCAGGCGCGCCCGCCGCGGCCTACGTGATGAGCGCCCAGAGCGGCAACACGGTGTACCTGTCGGGTCACATCGCGAAGAAGGACGGCAAGGTGTGGGCCGGCAAGCTGGGCGAGTCGCTCACGACCGAAGAAGGCAAGGCCGCCGCGCGCTCGATCGCGATCGACCTGCTCGCCACGCTCCACGCCCACACGGGCGACCTGAACAAGGTCAAGCGCGTGGTCAAGCTCATGAGCCTCGTGAACTCGACGCTCACCTTCACCGAGCAGCACGTCGTCACGAACGGCGCATCGGAGCTGATCGCCGATGTGTTCGGCGAGAAGGGCAAGCATGCGCGCTCGGCATTCGGCGTCGCGCAGATTCCGCTCGGCGCGTGCGTCGAGATCGAGCTGATCGCCGAAGTCGAGTAATCTCCGTCGACCTTTGGTAACGTGCGTGGACCTGCATCAAGGTCCACGCATCATCTAGCAGTCTTCTGTTGTGCGTTCGCGCAACCTGGCGCAACCTCCCGCGCCACCCCTCCCCCTTCTACGTTCGTTCCGCCATGACCCAGCACAGCGTCCGCTTCAAACAGGTCGACGTCTTCACGTCGGTACCCTTCAAGGGCAACCCGCTCGCGGTGGTGTTCGACGCCGATGACTTGAGCGGCGACGCAATGCAGGCCATCGCGCGCTGGACGAATCTCTCGGAAACGAGCTTCCTGCTCGCCCCAACCGACGCGCGCGCCGACTATCGCGTGCGCATCTTCACGACCAAGGGCGAGCTGCCCTTCGCGGGCCATCCGACGCTCGGCACGGCACACGCGTTCCTCGAGAGCGGCCGCACGCCGAAGACGCCCGGCCGCCTCGTGCAGGAATGCTTCGCCGGTCTCATCGATCTGGCCGCCGGAGAGAGCGGCGCAAGCGGCGACACATGGGCCTTCGCCGCGCCGCCCGCGCGCGTAACGCCGCTCGCAGCCGACCAGCACGACGCACTGCGCACCGCGCTGCGCACCGAAGCCATCGACTTCACGGCAACGCCCTGCGGCGTCGACAACGGTGCGCCCTGGCTCGTCGTGCGCCTGACATCGGCGCAAGCGGTGCTCGCGCTCGACGTCGACTACGAGGCAATCGAAGCGGTTGCCGCAAGCGTGGGCGCGCACGGCGTGGCCGCCTACGGTCCGCATGAGGCCAATGGCCCCGCGACCTTCGAAGTGCGCTGCCTCATGACCGGTCTCGGCAAGGGCGAAGACCCCGTGACCGGCAGCGCGAACGCCGCCATCGCCATGCTGCTCGAACAGCAGAACCGGCGTCCGGGCGCACGCTATACGGTGCGCCAGGGCACGGCGCTCGGCCGCGCCGGTCGCGTACACGTCGACTATGACGATGCGGCGAAAAAAATCTGGATTGGCGGCCACTCGGTGACGGTCATCGACGGGACCTGCCGGCTCGCCTGAGCGCGCGCAGCGCTCCGTCTCATGCAGGGTGCATGAAGCGTCATGCGCCGTCTCGCATCTATGCACCGCACATGGGCATCGCGCACGTGTCGAGGCAACCCTCGCGTATACCCGGGGGACCACAGCTTCCTTAATCATTCCCCAACCAGTAATATCGAAACATCGGCCGCACGACGCGTCCGGCGTTCATTGCTCGCGCGCAATGCGCGTATTCCCCAGCCACCCGTTATTCATGCCGCCGACTCAACCGAGCGCATCGTTGCCGTTCTGGCCACCGCATCCGCGGTGTGAGCTCACGCGCCTACGGCGGCCGCGATGAGCACCACCCGGGGTCCGTTCTCACGCGATTCGAGCCTGCGCAATGCGCCCGGCCCGGCGTACACGCGTCCGCGTGCGCTGCTCGCCATTCCGCTGCTCGGCGTGCTGGTGCTCGTGCTGCTGTGGGCGGTCATCTTTACGCGCCTCTCGGTCGAGAAGGAAGCGACCATGCGCGAGGCCACGGCCTCGGCGGCGATCCTCTCGGCGGCGCTCGAACAGCACACCGTCAAGGCGATCCATCAGGTCGACCAGATCACGCGCTTCGTGAAGTACGAGTTCGAAAAGTCGCCGGGCCGCTTCGATCTCGCAAGCACGGTCGAAAAGGGTGTGGTGCAGAGCGACTCGCTCGTGCAGGTGTCGATCATCGACGAGCACGGCACGCTCGTCGCCAATACGGCCGACCCGAATCCCAAGCCCATCGATCTCTCTGACCGCGAGCACTTCAAGGTGCACGAGCACGAGAACGACGACCAGCTCTATATCAGCAAGCCGGTGCTCGGCCGCGTGTCCGGCCACTGGACGCTGCAGATGACGCGCCGCCTCAATCACCCGGACGGCTCGTTCGCGGGCGTCGTGGTGGTCTCGGAAGACCCGAGCTACTTCACGAGCGACTTCTACAACAACGCCGCGATCGGCCGCGACGGTGTGATCGCCGTGATCTCGGACAGCGGCACCGTCCTCGCGCGCCGCACGGGCAGCGCCGAGCGTGCGAACGGCACGTTCTCCGCGAGCGGCGTGTATCCGATTTCCGAGCATGTGTCGGGCACCTACGTCGACCCGATCGATCACGTCACGCGCATCGTCTCGTACCGGCATATCGACGGTTATCCGCTCGCCGTGCTGGTCGGCCTCTCTCAAGCCGAAGAGTTCGCCGACTACAACCACACGCGCGACGTCTACCTGATGATGGCGACGTTCATCTCGCTCGCCATGCTCTCGTTCTTCGCCGTGGCCACGGGGCTGATCGGCAAGCTGCTCGGGCGCGAGCGCGAGATGTCGCAACTCGTGCAGTACGACCTGCTCACCGGCCTGCCCAACCGCTACGCCACGCTGCAGCGTCTGCGCCATGAAGTCTCGCAGCCGGGCAATCTCGGGCGCCTCGCCATCCTCTTCATCGACCTCGACAACTTCAAGACCGTCAACGACACGCTCGGCCACAACGCCGGCGACATCGTGCTGCAAATGAGCGCCGCGCGCCTCGCCGACGCCGTGGGCGGCGCGGGCACGCTCGCGCGCATCGGCGGCGACGAGTTCGTGGTGATCGTGAAGGGCGACGACATCGAAAAGCGCGCCATCGCGCTCGCCGAGGCCACCAACGCCGCGTTCACGCATCCGTTCGACGTGCGCGGCAGCGCCTTCGTGCTGCACGCGAGCACGGGCATCGCGCTCTTCGCGGTCGCGCATGAAAGCGAGATCGATCTGCTGAAGAAAGCCGACCTCGCGATGTACGCCGCGAAGGAGGCCGGGCGCAACTGCTTTCGCTTCTACTCGCCGCAGCTCGCCCACCGCGCCGACCACCTGATGAAGTGGGAGCAGCAGTTGCGTGTGGCTCTCTCCGAAGACCAGCTCTTTCTCGCCTACCAGCCGAAGATCGATCTACGCCGCCGCTGCATCACGGGCTTCGAAGCGCTCGTGCGCTGGAACCATCCGCAATACGGGCTCATTCCCGCGGGCGAATTCATTCCGGTGGCCGAATCCACAGGCCTCATCGTGCCCGTGGGCGACTTCGTGATCCGCACCGCGTGCGCGCAGCTTGCGCAGTGGCAGCAGCAGGGCTATGAGTCGCTCACGCTCGCCATCAACATCTCGGCGGTCCAGTTCTGGCGCGGCGACCTTTACGAGACCGTGGCGCATGCAATCGAAGAAACCGGCATCGCCGCGCACCGGCTCGAACTCGAGATCACCGAAACCGCGATGATGGAGTACCCGGAGCTGGTATCGGAGAAGATCTTCGCGTTGAAGCGTCTTGGCGTGCGCGTTGCGCTCGACGACTTCGGCACCGGCTATTCGTCGCTCTCCTACCTGAACCGCTTCGCCGTCGACACGCTCAAGGTCGACCGCTCGTTCGTGCAGGCCATTCCCGCGGACCGCAGCGTATGCGTGATGGTCTCCGCGATCGTCAATCTCGCACGCTCGCTCGGGCTCACGGTGGTCGTGGAAGGCACAGAAACCGAAGAGCAGATCGCGTGGCTTTCCGCGCTCGGCCCGATCGAAGCGCAGGGCTTCCTGTTCTCGCGCCCCGTGCCGGTGGAAGGCGTGGCCGCGCTGATCGAGCGCTTCGGCGTGTGCAGCGCGACGCAGCCGGCGGGCACGCAAGCCGCACGCGACGATCGCCGCAGCGAGCGCCTGAGCGACGCGCCGCAATCGCGCTGACGCCTGGCCATCGCGCAGGTTGGGCGCATTTTCCTCTGAGATTCCGGCGACTTCCGCGAGCCGCGTGACTTCGCGCACAGACGCACACGCAGCCTCGCACGCATGATGCAGCCATGCAAACCCGCACCGACGAAGCGATCGCGGCGCCAATCCGCGACGACCACGAACCGCTCCTGACGCTCTTTCGCGTCGTGTTGACCGTATCCGCGGTCTCGTGGGGGGGCCTCGCGCTCATGGCGCAACTGGAGCAGCACTATGTGGAGCGCGAAGCGCGGCTCACGCAAACCGCGTTTTCGGATCTGGTGGCGCTCGCGTGGATGGTGCCGGGGCCCGTGGGCTGCAACGTCGCGGTGCAACTCGGCCACGCGCTGCGCGGGCGCGCGGGCGCCTGGGTCGCGGGCGTGGCGAGCGTGCTGCCCTTCTTCGCGCTGATGACGCTCTTCGCCATCTTCTACCGCACACCGCTCGTGCATGCGGTCGCTTCGCGCACGCTGCTCGACCATTTCAGCGTGGTGCTCGCCATGCTGATCGGCGTGACCTGGTACCGTCAAACCCGCGCGCTCGTGCGCGGCCCGCTCGAATGGGGCGTGGCGCTCGCCGCGTGCGCCACGGCCTATGTGGCCATTCTCCTTGTCGCGTTTGCCGCGGGCTGGCTCGCGAGCCCGGTGCCTTCGCAGCGCCTCGATTTGCGCGTCACGCGGCGCGACGTGCACCTGCTCGCCGCGCTTGCCGCGCTGATCATCGTGTTCGCGCTGCCGCTGCCGCACCCGCTCGACTCGGCGCTGCTCTGGCCGCGTCTCGCGGGCGCGGGCATGACGCTGTTCGGCGGCGGCTTTTCCGCGCTGCCCGTGTTGAAGACGCTGCTCGTCACGCCGTCAGTGGGCATCACCAACGACGACTTCACGCTGGCGTTCACGCTCTCCCCGATTTCGCCCGGGCCGCTCCTGAACGTGGTGCCGTTCTTCGGCTATCTCGTGGATGGCTGGGTCGGCGCGCTCGTCGCGACGCTCGCGCTCTTCGTGCCGTCGGGGTGCCTCGTCTTGCTCGCGCGGCGGCACCTGCATCGCATGAAGGCAAACCCGCGCTTCGAGCACGCCATGCGCGTGCTGCGCGCGGCGACCACGGCGTTCCTTGCGATCGCCGTCTGGCATATCGCGCGGCACGTGCCGCTGCATCCGTCGTATTTGCTCACGGCCGTCTTCTCGGCGATGTGCTTCGGCAAGCTCAAGCTCCCCGCTTACGCGGTCTACGCGACGGTAGGACTCGCGTGCGGGGCGTGGCTGCTGCTGGCTTGATCAGCGCGCGCCGGCAAAGCCGCCGAAGAACGCGCGCGCGTTGTCTTCGAGGCTTTCGAGGTGATAGCCGCCTTCCTGCACGATCACCGAAGGCAAGCCAAGCGCGCCGATCGCCTCACCGAGCCGTCCGAAGCCTTCGGTGGTCACGGCAACCTTCGATTGCGGATCGTCCTTGTAGATGTCGAAGCCGAGTGCGAGCACGAGCGCGTCCGGCTGGAAACGCTTGAGCACGCGCAGCGCCGCTTCCACGCGCTCGAAGAACACCGCTTCCGATGCGCCATGCGGCATCGGCAGATTGACGTTGTAGCCCTCGCCCGCGCCATTGCCGCGCTCTTCCTCGTAGCCCGCGACCACGGGATAGAAGTTGGTCGGATCGCCGTGGATCGAGATGTAGAGCACGTCGCTGCGGCCGTAGAAAATCTCCTGGACGCCCTGGCCGTGGTGCATGTCGGTGTCGAGGATCGCCACGCGCTTGAAACGCCCTCGTAACGACTGCGCGGCGATGGCCGCGTTGTTCAGATAGCAAAAGCCGCCCGCTGCGTCTGCGCGGGCGTGATGGCCCGGCGGGCGCGAGAGCGCATACGACTCGCGCCCGCCCTCGTTCACGCACGCCGCCGCTGCCAGCGCGCTTTGCGCCGACCAGTAGGCCGCGCGCCACGTGTTCGCGCCAATGGGGCAGCTACCGTCCGCGAGATAGCGCGCCGCTTGCGCAAGTACGCCGCGCAATGGGTTCGGCTCGCGCACGTAGATGTTCGACATCACTTCCTCGCCCCAGTCTTCGGGCACGCGCTTCCATTCGGTGTGTGCTTCTTCAAGAAAGCGCAGATAGCTCATGTCATGCACGGCGGCGATGGGCGCGGTGCCGAAGTCGGCGGGCGCCTGCACGTCGAAGCCAAGCGAGCGCGCGGCGGCAACGAGATGCTCGGCGCGCTGCGGCACTTCCTGCGGCTCACGCAACTGGCCGCGCGAGAAATAGGCGCGCGGATGGTGCAGCAACTGATCGGGGTGAAACCAGGTTTTCATGTTCAGTTCTCCTTCTATTTTTCTCACGCGTCGGCAGCGGCGGCTACGCGCACGCCCGCACGTGCCGCGACGGCGTTGAGCAGCACGTTCGCGCCGGCGGTGATGTCTTCCGGCAAGGCGTCTTCCGCTTCGTTGTGCGACAGGCCGTCCACGCAGGGGATGAACACCATTGCGGTCGGGTAATAGCGCGCGAGGTGGATCGCGTCGTGGCCCGCTCCGCTCACGATACGCTCGTGCGGATAGCCAAAGCGCGCCGTGGCCTGCGCGACCAGTTCGACACAGTCTGCGTCGAATGGCGTGGCGGGGCTCGTCCAGCAATGCGCGATCTGCACGCCAAGGCCGCGCGCCGTGGCCACCTGCGCGCATAGGGCGCGCAAGTCGCGCTCCATCGCGTCGAGTTGCACATCGTCGGGATGGCGCAGGTCGACCGTGAAGGTCAGGTTCGCCGCGATCGTATTGCGCGACGAATTCGCGATCTGCGCCTGGCCGATCGTCACGAGACCGAGCGGCGCGTAACGCGCCATCACGCGCTCGATGTCGAGCGACATTTGCGCCGCGCCGAACCACGCATCCTTGCGATAGCGCATGGGTGTCGTGCCCGCGTGCGCGGCCACGCCCGTCACGTTCACGTCGAACCAGCGGATCGCCTGGCCGCCCGTCACGACGCCGATGGTCGTGCCGTTCGCCTCCAGAATCGGGCCCTGTTCGATATGGGCTTCGAAGTAGGCGTCGATGGCTACGCCTTGCACGGCGCGCGTGCCGCGCGCGCCGCATGCGTCGAGCGCGGCGTTCAGCGTCACGCCATCGGCGTCCGTGCGCGCCAGTGCGTCGGCCAGCGTCATCGCACCCGCGAACACCGCCGAACCCAGCATCGCGGGCGTGAAGCGCGCGCCCTCCTCGTTGGTCCATGAGCAGATTTCGATGGGCTTGACGGTGCGTGCGCCCGCGTCGTTGAGCGCGCGCACGACTTCGAGCGCGGCGAGCACGCCGTACACGCCGTCGAAGCGGCCGCCTTCGGGTTGCGTGTCGAGGTGGCTGCCCATCAGAACCGGCGCGGCCTTTGCGTCGTCGCCTTCGCGGCGCGCGAACAGGTTGCCCACTTCGTCGGTCCACACCGTCATGCCCGCCTCGCGGCACCAGCGCGCGAACAGGTCACGGCCACGCCGGTCTTCTTCGGTGAGCGCGAGGCGGCGCACGCCGCCGCCCGCCGTCGCGCCAATGCGCGCCATCTCCATGAGGCTCGCCCACAGGCGCGGGCCATCGATCTGCAAAAGGTCTTTCATCGGTCCATCCATTTCAGTCGAACTAGTCAATACACGTGCACAGCATCAGCGCGCGTCAACGGGTCATGAGCGCCTCTGCAGCAGCCTCGTCAAGCGCATGCTCGTGGCGGCGCGCGTCGAGCGCGACGATGCAGATGAGCGAGACGCCCGCGAGGCACGTGTAGAACACGGCGAGCGGCCACCACTGCCCCACATAGCGATGCGCGAGCCAGGTGCCGACGAGCGGCGTGAGGCCGCCCGCAATTGCGCCGCACACCTGGTAAGAGAGCGAAATTGCGGAATAGCGCACGCGCGTGGGGAACACGCCGGAAACGAAGCCCGCGATCACCGAATAGAAGCTCGCCATGCAGACCACGGCGATGGCGATGCCGATCACCATCGGCACGACCTTGCCGCTTTGCACGAGCACGAACATCGGATACGGCGAGAACATCGCCGCGATGGCCGCGTACTTGAGGAAGCGCGCGCCGCCCATGCGTTCGGCAAGCCACGCTGCGAGCGGCTGCACGAGGAACTGGATGATCGCGACCGCGAACAGGCAATCGAGAATGAGCGAGCGCGTGATGCCGACGTACTGCGTGGTGTACGCGATCATGAACGTGTTGGTGAAGTACACGCCCGCAATGCCGATGGTATTCGCGCCGATGCACAACAGCACGAGACCCCACGCCGAGCGGAACACTTCGGCCACGGGCAGCTTGAGCGTGCGGCGCTGGTCCTTGAGCTTCTCGAACTCGGGCGACTCGTTCACACCCAGGCGAATCATGATGCCGACCACGAGCAGCACCGCAGAAACGAGGAACGGCAGACGCCAGCCCCAGGAAAGAAAGTCGGCCTTATCGAGTGAGGTGACCGAGCGGAACGCGATCAGCGAGAGAATCAGGCCCGCTGGCGAACCGAGCTGCGCGAACGAAGCGAAGAACGTGCGGCGGCCTTCGGGCGCATGCTCGCCCGCCATCAGCACCGCGCCGCCCCACTCGCCGCCCACGGCGATGCCCTGCACCACGCGCAGCAGCACGAGCAGCACCGGCGCGAGCATCCCCACGCTCGCATACGAAGGCAGCAGGCCGACACAGACGGTCGCGATGCCCATCATCATCAGCGTGGTCATGAGCGCCTTCTTTCGGCCGATACGGTCCCCCAGGTGACCGAAGATCAAACCGCCGAGCGGACGCGCGAAAAAGCCGACGGCGAAGGTCGCGAACGACGCCATCGTGCTCACGAAGCGGTCTTCGGACGGGAAATACAACTCGCCGAACACCAGCGCGGCGGCCGTGGCGTAGATGTAGAAGTCGTACCACTCGATCATCGTGCCGATGAACGCGGCGGCGGCGGCGCGCACCGGCTGTCTTGCAGCAGGGGCGGTGGGTTGTGAGTTGGCCATGCGTCGGTCTCCTTCTGGCGCGTGCGGGATGAAGTTGTGTTCCATGCACGCTTTATCGCTAGCCACAAATCATTAGTCAAATTTCGCGTTATTATTCCGCGCATAAATTCAACTAATACTTCAGGCGCACGCGTGCGCCGGGAGACCGCCATGCGCGCCGACACCACCCGCTTTCTCAACGACCGACTCGACTGGAATCTGCTGCGCACCTACCTCGCGATCATGCAGGAGCGCAGCCTGAGCCGCGCCGCCGCGCGCCTCTACGTCACGCAGCCGGCCGTGAGCCAGGCGCTCAAGCGCCTCGAAGACGCGCTAGGTCGCAAGCTCATCGAGCGGCGCGGCGCGCAGTTCGTGCCGACCGAGGCGGGCGAAGAGGTGTATCGCATTGCGAGCGACATCTACGGCACGATTTCGCAGCTCGAAACCGGGCTCGACGAACGCACGGCCGACATCACGGGCTCGATCCGCTTGCTCACGGTGAGCCGCATCGAGTCGCGCGTGTACGACGAATTTCTCGCGGAATTCCACACGGCCTACCCGCGCGTCGACCTGCAGATCGAAGTGATGCGCTCGTCGGACATCATCTCGTCGCTCCTCCAGAAGACCGCCACGGCGGGCTTGAGCCTGTGCCGTACGCCCATCGACAAGCTGGACATGCGCTGCTTTCTGCGCCAGCGCTATGCGATGTTCTGCGGCCGGCATCACCGGCTTTTCGGGCTTTCGCAACTGACGATGGACGACTTGCTCGCAGAAAACTTCGTCTCCTTCACGAGCGACCAGATCGGCGACAGCCTCTCGCCGCTCACGGTGTTTCGCGACCAGCGCGGCTTCACGGGGCGGATCGTGGCGTCGTCACCGAGTCTCGATGAAGTGCGGCGGCTGATTTTCGCGGGCTACGGCATTGGCTGCCTGCCCGAGCATACGGTGCGGGACGATCTGGCGCGGCAGCGCTTGTGGCGGCTGCCGCCGGAGGAAGGGCTCGTGGATGTGGACATCCACTTGCTATGGCATCGCGAACGCAAGCGCAATGCGGCCGAAGAAGCGTTCTTCGATGCGATGGAGCGCTGCATGCAGCGCCATGCGCTTGCGGAGCGCCTGTAGGGTCTCAGGCGCGAACCGCGAACGTCGAGGAAGAGACGATCAGAACCCGCGCGCGAGCACGGCGACGCCAATCGTCACGATACCGAGCACGAGATTGATGACGACGAGCCGGCGCACGGTGCCCACGGCGCGCGCGCCATCGGGCCACTTTTGCGCCTGCACGGCACGGCGAATACGCGGAAACACGGCAAAGCGGATGTGGCCGAAGATCAGCATCATCAGCACGCCCAGGCCCGCCATCGCATGCAGTTGCCAGGTGGCGTGCTCGCCGCCGAGTTGCATGAGCAGGAAGCCGCCGGAAAGCAGGATCACGATGACCGAGACGCCCACCCAGTTGAAGAACCGGCCGAACACCGATTCGATGAGCGGCAGGCGCAACTGCGGCGAGAGGTCTTCTAGCGCCGGGCGCAGACAGAAGTGCGCGAAGATCATGCCGCCCACCCAGACGGCGACGCCCAGCAGATGCAGAAAGAGCGCGACTGCGATCGCGTGGCCCATGCTTGAATTCCCTCGTAACTTGTCATTATCCGGCGCACGTGGACGGGAGTTTTACCGTCCCATGCGTTCTGCGCGGCATTATTCCATGCCGCGCAGCGGTTCGCGCCAGATATGCACTGTTTTACTTACCGCGGCAACACCGGGCGCATCTCGGTCACGACCTTGAGCTTCGAATCCGGCGCGCGGCCCTTGCGAGCACGCTTGCCGATCTGCGGAGCCAGCACCGCGCCCGCCATCAGGTCCTCGCCCGCCTTGCCGCCACGGCCCGTACCCACGAGCACGACGCCCGCCGCGCTGATCGCGAGCGCCTGCACGAGCTTCTCGTTGTCGTCGAGTTGCATGAGCGTGACGCCACGCCCGCCGCCGGACAGCGTCTTCATCTCGTCGAGGCCGAACACGAGCAAACGCCCGCTCGACGAAAGACACGCCACCTGCAGCGCATCGGGCAGCATCGGCATCGGCGCGAGCGGCACGCAGCCCTCGTCGATCGTCATGAACGCCTTGCCCGCCTTCACACGGCTCACCATGTCGCCGATCTTCGCGATGAAGCCGAAGCCGTTGCTCGACGCCAGCAGCAATTGCTGTTCCGCATTCGCCGCGAAGTAATGCAGCAGATGCGTGCCCGCTTCGAGTTCGATGAGCGACGTGACCGGCACGCCGTCGCCGCGGCCGCCAGGCAGGTTCGCGATCGACACCGAATACACACGGCCTTTGCTGCCCCACGCGATGAGCGTGTCGGGCGTGCGGCACTGGAACGCCGCATAGAGACCGTCGCCGGCCTTGAAGGTGAAGCCTTGCGTATCGAGCCCGTGGCCCTTGAGCGCACGCACCCAGCCCTTCTGCGAGACGACCACCGTGACCGGCTCGTCCACCACGCGCGCTTCGAAGCTCGCGCGCTTTTCCTGCTGGATCAGCGTGCGGCGATCGTCTCCGTACTGCTTCGCGTCGGCTTCGATTTCCTTCACGATGAGCCGCTTCATCGAAGAATCGTTCGCGAGCAGTTCTTCGAGCTTGGCCTTTTCCTCGCGCAGTTCCGCGAGTTCCTTCTCGATCTTGATCTTCTCGAGCCGCGCCAACTGACGCAGACGAATTTCAAGAATGTCCTCGGCCTGGCGCTCGGACAGCCCGAACGCGCTCATCAGCGCGCTCTTGGGCTCGTCCGACTCGCGGATGATGCGGATGACCTCGTCGATATTCAGGAAGACGATCATCCGCCCTTCGAGGATATGGATGCGGTCGTCGACCTTGGTCAAGCGATGCTGCGTGCGGCGCGTGACCGTCGCGAAGCGGAAGCCGATCCACTCGCCGAGAATCTCGCTGATGCCCTTCTGGCGCGGACGGCCGTCGGCGCCGATCATCACGAGGTTCAACGACGCGTTCGATTCGAGGCTCGTGTTGGCGAGCAGTGAGTTGACGAACTCGGACTGATCGATCTTGCTCGTTTTCGGCTCGAACACGAGGCGCACGGGCGCGTCCTTGCCCGACTCGTCGCGCACGGCGTCGAGCAGAGCGAGCATGGTCTGCTTGCTCTGCAACTGCTCGGGCGTGAGCGTCTTCTTGCCGAGCTTGAGCTTCGGGTTCGTGAGTTCCTCGATCTCTTCGAGCACCTTCTGGCCCGACGTGTTCGGCGGCAGCTCGGTCACGACCAGTTGCCACTGGCCGCGCGCGAGTTCCTCGATCTTCCAGCGCGCGCGCACCTTGAGGCTGCCGCGGCCCGTCTCATAAGCTGCCGCGATTTCCGCGTCGCTCGAAATGATCTGGCCGCCGCCGGGGAAATCGGGCCCCGGCACCTTTTCCATCAGTTCCGCGTGCGTAATCTTCGGGTTCCGAATCATCGCCACGGCAGCCGCCGCGACCTCGCGCAGATTGTGCGAGGGAATTTCCGTGGCGAGACCGACCGCGATACCCGACGCGCCGTTGAGCAGCAGCATGGGCAGGCGTGCGGGCAGCGTCTTCGGCTCCTGGAACGAGCCGTCGTAGTTCGGCATGAAATCGACGGTGCCCATGTCGATTTCGTCGAGCAGCAGCTTGGCGATGGGCGTCAAGCGCGCTTCGGTGTATCGCATGGCCGCCGCGCCGTCGCCGTCGCGCGAGCCGAAATTGCCCTGGCCGTCGATGAGCGGATAGCGCATCGAGAAGTCCTGGGCGAGACGCACGAGCGCGTCGTACGCCGACTGGTCGCCGTGCGGGTGGTACTTGCCGAGCACGTCGCCCACCACGCGCGCCGACTTCACGGGCTTGGCGTTGTCGCCCAGGCCCATTTCGTTCATCGCGAAGAGAATGCGGCGCTGCACCGGCTTCTGGCCGTCGCAGACGTCGGGCAGCGCGCGGCCCTTCACCACGCTCACTGCGTAGTCGAGGTAGGCGCGTTCCGCGTAGTGGCCGAGTGTGAGCGTGTCGCCGTTCGGGGCGTCCGCCACTTCAGCAAAGAGATCGTCCATGTTTCAATCGTTCCGTAATCTTGTGTGGGCGCGTGCGCTCAGATATCCGCTTCGACTTCGTTGCCCTTCTCTTCGAGCCACGAGCGGCGCGAGGCCGCTTCGCCCTTGCCCATGAGCATCGTCATGCGCGCAACCGTCGCCTCATAGTCGAGGTCGCCGAGCGCGATGGGCGAGAGGCGCCGCGTGTCGGGGTTCATCGTCGTATCCCAAAGCTGCTCGGCGCTCATTTCGCCAAGACCCTTGAAGCGGCTGATGGTCCATTGCGTTTCGCGCACGCCGTCCTTGCGCAGCTTGTCGAGAATCGCTTCGAGTTCGCCTTCGTCGAGCGCGTAGAGCTTCTGTGCGGGCTTCTTGCCGCGCGCGGGCGCATCCACCCGGAACAACGGCGGTCGCGCCACGCACACGTGGCCGCGCTCGATCAGCTGCGGGAAATGCTTGAAGAAGAGCGTGAGCAGCAGCACCTGGATGTGCGAGCCGTCGACGTCGGCATCGGAAAGAATGCAGATCTTGCCGTAGCGCAGATTCGAAAGATCGACGGTCTCGTCGGGACTGTGCGGATCGACGCCGATCGCCACCGAAATGTCGTGCACTTCGTTGTTGGCGAACAAGCGGTCGCGCTCGGTCTCCCACGTGTTGAGCACCTTGCCGCGCAGCGGCAGGATGGCCTGGTACTCCTTGTCGCGGCCCATTTTCGCGGAGCCGCCAGCGGAGTCGCCCTCCACCAGGAAGAGTTCGTTGCGCGCGATGTCGGTCGATTCGCAGTCGGTGAGCTTGCCGGGCAGCACAGCCACGCCCGAGCTCTTGCGCTTCTCGACCTTCTGGCCCGCGCGCGTGCGCGCCTGCGCCTGCTTGATGACGAGATCGGCGAGCTTCTTGCCGTGCTCCACGTGCTGATTGAGCCAAAGCTCCAGAGCGGGACGCGAGAACGACGAGACGAGCTTCACGGCGTCGCGGCTATTCAGGCGCTCCTTGATCTGCCCCTGGAACTGCGGGTCGAGGACCTTGGCCGAGAGCACGAACGAGACGCGAGCGAACACGTCTTCGGGCAGGAGCTTCACGCCTTTCGGCTGAAGATTGTGCAGCTCGACGAAGCTCTTCACGGCCTGGAAGAGACCGTCGCGCAGGCCGCTTTCGTGCGTGCCGCCCGCGGGCGTCGGAATCAGGTTCACGTACGATTCGCGCGTGAGCGAGCCTTCCTCGCTCCACGCCACGACCCACGCGGCGCCCTCGCCTTCGGCGAAGGTGTCGTCGGTCGTGCGGGCGTCGGCGTAGCGCTCGCCTTCGAACAGCGGGATCAGCAGGTCGGCGCCGCCCATGCCTTCGAGCAGGTAGCCGCGCAGGCCGTCTTCGTACTTCCAGGTTTGTTGTTCGCCGGTCTTCTCGATGACCAGCGTGACTTCGACGCCCGGCAGCAGCACGGCCTTCGAGCGCAAGAGACGCTGAAGCTCGCCGAGCGGCAGGTTGGGCGAATCGAAGTACTTGGGATCGGCCCACGCGGTCACGCGCGTGCCGGTTTTCTTCTCGTCGCGCGCAGCGTTGCGCGTGGTGAGCGGCTTCGTGACATCGCCGTGCGAAAAGCCGATATCGGCGACCTTGCCGTCGCGCCACACGGTTACGTCGAGGCGCGTGGAGAGCGCGTTGGTGACCGAAACGCCCACGCCGTGCAGGCCGCCCGAGAAGGTATAGGCGCCGCCGGCGGCCTTGTCGAACTTGCCGCCCGCGTGCAGGCGCGTGAAGACGATCTCGACGACCGGCACTTTTTCCTCAGGATGCAGGCCGAACGGAATGCCGCGGCCGTCGTCCTCGACGGAGACGGAATGGTCGGCATGCAGCGTCACCGTGATGCGGCGGCCGTAGCCGCCGAGCGCTTCGTCCGAGGCGTTGTCGATGACTTCCTGGATGATGTGCAGCGGATTCTCGGTGCGCGTATACATGCCCGGCCGCTGCCGGACGGGCTCGAGGCCCTTGAGCACCTTGATCGACGCTTCGCTATAGCCAGTGTTTCCAGCGTTGGACTTCTTCGTTGACATGGTGATCCACAGGGGGTTGTCCGCGCGCTTGTCCACAGGTCCTGTGGACATCTGCGGGGAAAACGCGTTGAGCGTTCAAAAAAACCGATACGAAACAACGAGGTGAACCGGCTGCGCGCCGCGGTGGCAGATGCGCTCGCGGCGGCGCTGTGGTTCGCGCTGTTGTTCGAATTCGCGAGGTATTGTACTGATTTGGGCTCGTACGGCAATTTGCACAGGGGTTGGCTGGCCGAACGGATGAGCGCAGGCCGCCCATCCACTGCAAAAAAAAAAGCGGCCTTCATCAGGCCGCCTTCTCTCACATCACTTGCGCTTGCTCTCCAACTCTTCCCACCGCTCCAGCGCAACGAGCAATTCCTCGTCGATCGCCGCATAGCGTTCAGTCAGGCGCGTGCCCTCCTGCGCATCCTTCGCGAAGATCGAACCGTCCTCGATCTTCGCGCCGATGGTCTTCTGCTCCGTCTCCAGCGCCTCGATGCGCTTGGGCAGTTCCTCGAGCTCGCGCTGCTCCTTGAACGAGAGCTTCACCGTGCGCTGAGCATTGCGCCCCGCCGCGCTGTCCTTCGGCGCAGTGGCCGCAGCAGCCGCTTCCTTCGGCGCGCGCGCCTCGGCAATCTCCTGCGCGCGGGCGCTCTGCGTCTGCCAGTCGGTGAAGCCGCCCACGTACTCGCGCCAGCGCCCTTCGCCCTCGGACGCGATCACCGAAGTCACCACGTTGTCGAGGAACGCGCGGTCGTGGCTCACGAGCAGCACGGTGCCGTCGTAGTCGGTGAGCAGTTCTTCGAGCAGTTCGAGCGTCGGGATGTCGAGGTCGTTGGTCGGCTCGTCGAGCACCAGCACGTTCGCGGGGCGCGCGAACAAACGCGCGAGCAGCAGGCGGTTGCGCTCGCCGCCCGAAAGCGACTTCACGGGCGAACGCGCGCGCTCGGGCGCGAACAGGAAGTCGCCGAGATAGCTCATCACGTGCTTCTTCGCGCCGTTGATCTCGACCCAGTCGCTGCCGGGGCTGATCGTATCGGCAAGGCTCTTTTCCATGTCGAGCTGTGCGCGCATCTGGTCGAAGTACGCGACCTGCAGATTCGTGCCCACGCGCACCGTGCCTTCGTCCGGCTTCAACGCGCCGAGAATCAGCTTGAGCAGCGTGGTCTTGCCCGCGCCGTTCGGGCCGACAAAGCCGATCTTGTCGCCGCGCATGACCGTCGACGAGAAGTTGTCGACGATCGTGCGGCCGCCGTAGCGCTTGGTCACATCGGTGAGTTCGGCGACGATCTTGCCGGACTTCTCGCCTTGCGCCACATCGAGCTTCACATTGCCCTGCACGTTGCGGCGTTCCTCGCGCTCATGGCGCATCTGCACGAGGCGCGCGATGCGGCCCACGCTGCGCGTGCGCCGCGCTTCCACGCCCTTGCGGATCCACACTTCTTCCTGCGCGAGCAGCTTGTCGAACTTCTCGTTCTCCACGCGCTCGACTTCGAGCTGCTGCGCCTTGCGCTCCTGATACTGCGTGAAGTTGCCCGGATACGAGAGCAGCTTGCCGCGATCGAGTTCGACGATGCGCGTGGCCACGCGGTCGAGAAACGCGCGGTCGTGGGTGATGAAGAGCAGGCTCGAACGCTGGGCGACGAGCAGTTCCTCGAGCCAGCGGATGCCGTCGAAGTCGAGGTGGTTGGTCGGTTCGTCGAGCAGCAGGATGTCGGGCTGAACGACGAGCGCGCGGGCGAGCGCCACGCGCTTTTGCATGCCGCCCGAGAGCGCGCCCACGCGCGCGTCGCCTTCGAGGCCGATCTGCGCGAGCGTCGTGGCCACGCGCGTGCGCCAGTTCCAGGCGTCGGCATGATCGAGCGACGATTGCAGCGTGTTCATGCGCGCGAGCAGCGCGTCGTGCTCGGCGCCTTCGGGCGTGTCCGCGAGCTTGTGCGCGACCGCGTCGTATTCGTCGAGCAGCGCACGCACGTCGGCGAGACCGGAGGCGACGGTGTCGAACACCGTCGCGTCGGCGTCGAAGTCGGGCTCCTGCGGCACGTAGACGGTCGAGAGACTCTGCTGGCGCGTGACGAGCCCGTCGTCGGGCTTCGCGAGATCGGCGACGATGGTCAGCAGCGACGACTTGCCCGCGCCGTTGCGGCCGATCAGCCCGACGCGCTCGCCGGCTTCGAGCGAAAAGTCCGCGTGGTCGAGCAGCGCGACGTGGCCGAACGCCAGTTGCGCGCCTGTGATGGTGTAAAGCGACATGGATGGAAAGCGATGCGTGCGGTGGACCTGAAGCGGGCATTGTACCGGGCCGCGCAGGTCGGGCCGCGTAGGTCGGGGCGCAAGCCCCGGAATTTAGCGACCCTTTAGCGCAGCGGCACGCGATGCGTTTTCCGGTAACATCGCAGGTCGCCCGCGCCGCCCTCGTCCACTAGATAAAGGGCCGCATGACGGGCCACGCATCGAATCGACTAACCGAAGGACACGCTGTGAGTGAAGTAGTAATCGAGTACAAGAGCTGGGTCTGCCTGATTTGCGGCTGGATCTACAACGAAGAAGAAGGTCTGCCCGACGAAGGCATCGCCGCCGGCACGCGCTTCGCCGAGATTCCCGACGACTGGCGCTGCCCGCTGTGCGACGTGGGCAAGGCGGAATTCGCCGTCGTCGAGTTCTGAATGCCAGAACCCGCGACGACTCGCGGGGAAGCCATAATGCGAGTGCCAAAAGCACGCCGCCGGAGCTAAAGGGGCGTCATTTTCGAGCCCGAACACGTTTGCTATACTCTTGGCCCTGCGCCGCGATATAGCTCGGACCCGCAAGGCCGAACCGCTTCGCGCGCCGCTCCGCGCCATGACGGGTCACTTGGGAAACATGGCGATCGAACGGAGCAATGCTCGACCTCGCGCTCCCTGTAGTTCAATGGATAGAACAAGTGCCTCCTAAGCGCTAGATGCAGGTTCGATTCCTGCCAGGGGGACCAGCCGCTCGAGCACGCCGCGCCGCCAAGGCCGCAACCGGTTCGTACATCCCCGTCCCGTCTCTTTCGCGCATTCGCGCCACCTCTTTCCCGAGCAGGTTTTCCATGGACATCAACAAGCAACTCGCCGCCCTCACCGCCTCCGAACTGCAGACGGCAGGGGCCAGTCAGGCCACCGCCATCGCCGTGAGCGTGCTGCTGCGCCACCTCAATTCGCCCGAACTCGCCCGCCAGCTGGGCGCGGCGTTCGAGAACCATCAAGCCGTGATGCTGCAAACGCCCTGGCCCGAACAGATGCTGAACTCGTTCGAAGCGACGCGGCGTTTCTTCGAAAGCGCCGCTCAGGTGCAAGGCGCGACGCCGCCGGCTACCGAGTAAGCGGCGGAACAAAAAGCGTACAACCGGCAAATTAGGGGTAAGTACCGAGTCAATTTCTCCTAAAGAAGGGAAAAATAGTGCCGTAATGGCTTTCATGGACACCACGCGTCCCCTCCCCGCCGGTCATATGATGTCAACCCTCATCGACCAGGATATCGCGCACATTCGTCGCGTGATGCCCCTGTCGCTCGCCGGCGACTTCGGCGGGCCAATTCTTCCCGCGAACTACTGGCGTCAGCGGTTGCACCGCCTGCTCGACACCGGTCACGTGAACAAGGGGCAGCTGTGCGAGATCGACAGCCTGCTGCTGATCCTCGATCTGCACGAGCTGAACGTCGCCTCCGCCTCCGCAGCGCTGGCGAAGCAGGCCAACGCCGGCCCGCAACACTCCTGACCACCCCCTGAATTCGACGCTCGCACGCGCGAGGCATTCGCCTCGCGCGGCGCGCGTCTGCGCTTGCGCGGTGCTGAGGCAGTGCTGAACTACGCACGCACATCGGGAATTCCTGGTGCCGCGGGTCGACCATCGGTCATAATGTCCGCAAAAATACCCTAACGAGGACTCCGTGCACACGGCCGAACCGAGAGACCTGCTCCAGCAGGCACGCAAGCGTTTCACGCAACAGCAAATCGCCACGCACGTCGGTCGCGACGTGAAGACCGTGCGACGTTGGGAAAAAGGGGAAACGCCCTGCCCCGCGATGCTCGAAGCCGCACTGCGCGAACTGCTGCAAAGCGGCGCTCACGCCAATGGCAGCGCCGCGCGCTTTCGCTTCATCGACCTGTTCGCCGGTATCGGCGGCATCCGCAAGGGGTTCGAGGCGCACGGCGGCGAGTGCGTCTTCACGAGCGAATGGAATCCGTTCTCGCGCAAGACCTATCTGGAAAACTACGGCGAGGACCATCCGTTCATCGGCGATATCACGGCGGTGGACGCCGCCGACGTGCCCGACCACGACGTGCTGCTCGCGGGATTTCCCTGCCAGCCGTTCTCGATCGCGGGCGTGAGCAAGAAGAACGCGCTTGGCCGTCCGCACGGCTTCGCCTGCACGACGCAGGGCACGCTGTTCTTCGACGTCGCGCGCATCATCGCCGAGAAGCGGCCCGCCGCGTTTTTGCTCGAGAACGTGAAGAACCTCGTCTCGCACGATCGCGGCCGCACCTTCGACGTGATCCTTCAGGTGCTGCGCGACGAACTTGGCTATGACGTGCACTACCGCGTGATCGACGGACGCCATTTCACGCCGCAGCATCGCGAACGCATCATCATCGTCGGTTTTCGCGAGCCGACGCCGTTCTCGTGGGACGCACTCTCGCTGCCCGAAGAAGGCCCGCGGCTCGCCTCGATCCTGCACCGCACGGACGGCTGCGAGCCGCTGCTGCCCTGGGACGGCGAGCGCTTTTTCGATCACGGCGCGCGCCGCGTGCAACCGAAGTACACGCTCACGCCGGGGCTCTGGGCCTACCTGCAGCAGTACGCCGAGAAGCACCGGGCGGCCGGCAATGGCTTCGGCTTCGGCCTTGCGTTTCCCGACAGCGTCACGCGCACGCTTTCTGCGCGCTATCACAAGGACGGAAGCGAGATCCTCGTCTATCAAGGCGAAGGATTGCGTCCACGCCGCCTCACGCCGCGCGAGTGCGCGCGGCTCATGGGCCTGCCCGACACCTTCCGCATCCCGGTGAGCGACACCCAGGCGTACCGCCAGTTCGGCAACAGCGTGGTGATGCCGGTGATGCGCGAAGTCGCGCGCACGATGATGCCGCATCTCGATGCCGTGCTGGCCTCGCAGCATGAGGCGCCCGGCGCGGACGCGACGCCGGTTCCTGCCGTTGCGGACACAACGCATGCGACGCGCACACCGCGCGGCAGGCGCACTCCGGCCCCGGCGACCGCCACGGCGGGAGGCCGCTGACCGGCGCGCGCCGCAGCCAACTGAAGCGAACCGAAGCGAACCGAAGCGAACCGAAGCGAACCGAAGCGAGGCGAGGCGACAGACGATGGTGGACGTCGTCGATACCGCGACGCGCAGCCGGATGATGTCCGGCATACGTGGACGCAACACGAAGCCCGAAAAGTTGATCCGCAGTCTGCTGCACCGGCGCGGCTTTCGCTTTCGCCTGAACGTGCGCGAACTGCCCGGGCGGCCCGACATCGTGCTGCCGCGCCGGCGCGCCGTAGTGTTCGTCCACGGCTGCTTCTGGCACGGTCACAACTGCGCGCTCTTCAAGTGGCCGCAAACGCGCCCCGAGTTCTGGCGCGAGAAGATCGCGCGCAACCGGCTGAACGACGCCAGGGCGCTGGCGGCGCTCACGGCCCAGGGCTGGCGAGTGGCGGTGGTCTGGGAATGCGCGTTGCGTGGCGCGCAGCACGATCCTCAAGCCGTGGTCGAGCAGCTTGCCGCGTGGCTCGAAAACGAGTCGTCCGCATGGTTCGAGGCGCGCTCGTAGCGGGCCATCGACAAACATCGCCACAGGCGTGACATCCCGCCGATGCGCCGCGCATCTCAAGCTGCGAAGCTGGCCCTGGCCGAACATCCCGCAGTGATAAACTCGATCGAGCGGCTGCACATAAGACTCAAGCACGTAAGCGCAGCCGTCCCACAACCCGAAGCGAAGGAGACACCCGATGGCTGATTTCCGACTTTGGTCCGATGACTTTCCCAGCAACGGTTTCATGCCGAAGGCGCAGGAGTTCGACGACCGGGCCTTCGGTGTCGACGGCGACAATGTCTCGCCCGCACTGCAATGGGACGAGCCGCCCGCCGACACGCAAAGCTTCGCCCTCACCGTCTACGATCCGGACGCGCCCACGGGCAGCGGCTTCTGGCACTGGGTCGTGGTGAACATTCCACCCGATGTGCGCTCGCTCGCGCGCAACGCCGGCAAGGCCGACGGCAGCCTGCTCCCGCAGGGCGCGGTGCAGGTGCGCAACGACTACGGCACGGTGGGCTTCGGCGGCGCGGCGCCCCCGCGCGGCGACAAGCCGCATCGCTACATCTTCCGCGTGCACGCGCTCAAGGCCGCGCAACTGCCCGTCACGCCGGAAACGACCAACGCGGTGGCGCGCTTCATGACGCATCTGAACGAGGTGGATTCGACCACTTACGTCGGGCTCTACGAACTGAAATAAGCCGCCAGACCAGACCAGAAAACAACCGCCAGCCGGCGGCGCACGCCCATCGCGCGCCGCCTCTCCCGTCGATGCCCACGCTTTCCGAACGCTCCGCCAACTCCTGCGCCGACATCGAAACCGGCCTGCCCTTCCCGCAGCGTTATTACGCGATCCTCGTCGTCGCGCTCGGCATCACGCTCGCCGTGCTCGACGGCGCGATCGCCAATGTCGCGTTGCCGACCATCGCGCGGCACCTGCATGCGAGCGCGGCAAGCTCGATCTGGATCGTCAACGCGTATCAGCTCTCGGTCACCATCTCGCTGCTCCCGCTCGCCTCGCTCGGCGACCGCATCGGCTACAAGCGCGTGTATCTGGCCGGCATGGTGCTCTTCACCGTCGCGTCGCTCGGCTGCGCGCTGGCGACCACGCTGCCCCAGCTCGCGTTCGCGCGCATGGTGCAGGGCTTCGGCGGCGCGGGAATCATGAGCGTGAACACCGCGCTCGTGCGCATGATCTATCCGCGCGCGCAACTGGGCCGCGGCGTCGCCATCAATGCGATGGTCGTCGCGATCGCCTCGGCGGTCGGACCGACGCTCGCCTCGGGCGTGCTCGCCATCGCCACATGGCCCTGGCTCTTCGCGATCAACGTGCCGATCGGCATCGCCGCGCTCGCGCTGGGTCTGCGCGCGCTGCCCGAAAACGAGCGGCATCCCGCGCCCTACGACTATCTGAGCGCGGTGCTCAATGCCATCGTGTTCGGTCTCCTGATCTTTGCCGTCGACGGTCTCGGCCACGGCGAGAGCAATCGCCTCGTCGCGCTCGAATTCCTGCTCGCGATCGTGATCGGCTGGTTCTTCGTGCGCCGCCAGCTCACGCAGGCCGCGCCGCTCTTGCCCGTCGATCTGCTCGCCAACCCCGTGTTCGCGCTGTCGATCAGCACCTCGGTCTGCTCGTTCTGCGCGCAAATGCTCGCGTTCGTCGCGCTGCCGTTCATGCTGCAGGAAACCTTCGGTTTCTCGCAGGTCGACACGGGCCTTCTCATGACGCCGTGGCCGCTCGTCATCATCGGCGCGGCGCCGCTCTCGGGCGCGCTCTCCGACCGCTATCCGGCGGGCATGCTCGGCGGCATCGGTCTCGCGCTCTTCGCGCTCGGCCTGCTTTCGCTCGCCACGCTCGGCGCGCATCCCTCGGTGTTCGACATCTGCTGGCGCATGGCCTTGTGCGGTGTTGGCTTCGGCGTGTTCCAGTCGCCCAACAACCGGCAGATCCTCTCCTCCGCGCCGCGCGAGCGCAGCGGCGGCGCGAGCGGGATGCTCGGCACCGCGCGCCTCACCGGGCAGACGCTCGGCGCGGCGCTCGTGGCGCTCATCTTCGGCGTTGCGCCGCAACACGGGCCGACCGTGGCGCTTTATGTGGCGACAGCCTTCGCCGCCGTTGCGGCGGTGGTGAGCCTGCTGCGCCTGATGCCGGGCGCCGCGGCGCAGACGCCAGGTTAAGCACGGTCTAACCTTGCGCTTGCGCAGGCACTAACATGGGTTTAGGGCGTGCCGCATTCGCGGCCGCCCGGCGAGTCAACCTGCCAAATCCGGCAAAGGGGGCTTCCCATGTCACTCATAGTCGCAGGCCGGTTCACGACCTTCCCCGCTGCTGAAGCCGCCGCCGAAAAGCTGTACTCGGGCGGCTTCCTCGAAGAAGACGTCAACCTGTTCTTCGTCAATCCGCGCGGCCAGCATGCGCGCCATGCCATGCCTGACGCGGGTTTCGCCGCAGGCGCGCCGCCCACGGTTGCCGGCGTGCCAGCGCATCACACGCGCAATATCACAGCCGGTGCAGTGGCGGGCGCCGTCGTGGGCGTCGTGATCTTCAGCGCGTTCTCGGCGACGTTGCCCGCGGTCGTGATCGCGGCCGGCGTGGGCGCGTGGATCGGGGCGCGCATCGGCGCGAGTGTGGGTGCGAAAGCCACCGCGCAGCAGATGAAGGTGCACCACGAGAGGGTGCATCGCGAGACGCGCAGCGACGGCGTCCTGCTCTCGGTGCACGTTTGCTACGAGAACCAGGATCTCGCCGCGCAGTTGCTGCGTGACGGTGGCGCCGCCGATATCGAGTGCGCCTCCGGGCAATGGCACGACGGACACTGGGCCGATTTCGATCCCACCCGTCCGCCCATGCCGTTCGCCGCGCCGAGCGGCCAGCGCGCCTGAGCGCGCCGCTCGTCAGGCAGACGCAGGCGCACGCAAAAAAGCGGCGGCCCGAAGGCCGCCGCGTGGGTCCATTTGCGTCGAGAGCGCGTTGACGGCCAAAGGCGGCAAGCACGCCGCCCGGGCATCGCCTAAGCGCGCGCTGCGCGCTGCGCCTGTTCGGGCGCAGGCGTTTGCACGGAAGCTTTTCCTGCCGGCGCGGCGTTGCGCGCCTTGGCCGTAACCGATGCCGCCGTCGCGACGCTGCGCAGGTCGGCGAGGAACGTATCGCGCCACACCGAAAGATTGTTCTCGCGCAGCGACGCCATCATGTCGTTGTAGCGCGAGACGCGCTCGGCGTGCGGCATGGAGAGCGCGCGCTCCAGCGCCTCGGCCGTCTGGTTCAGGTCGTACGGATTCACGACCAGCGCGCCCGGCAACTGTTCGGCCGCGCCCGCGAACTGCGAAAGCACCAGCACGCCGGGATCTTCGGGGTTCTGCGAAGCCACGTACTCCTTCGCCACGAGGTTCATGCCGTCGCGCAGCGGCGCAACATAGCCCACTTGGGCCTCGCGGAACAGCGCCATCAGCAGGTTGCGCTCGTACTTGCGGTTCAGGTACTGGATCGGCGTCCAGTCGAGCTGCGCGAAACGCCCGTTGATACGGCCCGCTTCGCCTTCGAGATTGCGGCGGATCGTCTGGTAGGTCTGCACGTCGGAGCGCGTCGGCGGCGCGATCTGCAAGAGCGAGACGCGGCCATGCCAGCCCGGCCCGTTTTGCAGAAGACGCTCGAACGCCTGGAAGCGCTCGGCGAGCCCCTTCGAGTAATCGAGCCGGTCCACGCTCATGATCAGCTTGCGCCCGCGCATGGCTTCGCGCAGGCTGCGCACGGCCTTGCGGTCGGAGAATTGCGACGAGGCCTTGGCAATCGCGTCCGGATAGATGCCGATCGGGTACGCCCCGACCTTCAGGAAGCGGTCCCACGCGTGGACCATGCCGTCATCGCTTGCGGTGCCATGGCCGCCGCGCTCGACGTAATCGAGGAAGGCCTGGCGGTCGGCGTCGGTCTGGAACCCGACCACGTCGTAGTGGCACATGAACTTCATGAGTTCTTCGTGCGGCGGCACCGAGCGCATGACTTCGGGCACCGGCAGCGGAATGTGCAGGAAGAAGCCGATCGGGTTCTTCACTCCAAGGTCGCGCAGGCAGCGCGCGAACGGAATCAGGTGATAGTCGTGCACCCAGATGATGTCGTCGGGCTCGATGAGCGGCTGCAACTGGCGCGCGAGCGAGACATTCACGCGCAGGTAGCCGCCGTACTCCTGGCGCTCGTAGCGCGCGAGGTCGTTGCGGTAGTGGAATGTCGGCCAGAGCGTCGTGTTCGAGAAGCCCTTGTAGTACTGGTCGTAGTCACGGCGGGTCAGACCTACCGTCGCGTAGGTGACGCTGTCCTTTTGCTCGATGACCGGTGCGGACGGCTCCGCGACCGTTTCGCCGCTCCACCCGAACCACACACCGCCGGTTTCCTTGAGCGCGTCCAATACGCCGACTGCGAGCCCGCCCGCTGCGGGACGGCCCTCCTGGGTCGGCGCAACGCGATTCGATACCACGATCAGTCTGCCCATTGCGGCTCTACCTCCTGTTTCGTTGGGTCCGAAGACGATGCTCCCGGTACATACGCAAGACGCGTGCCGGTTCGGCAGGGTCTGGAGCAAAAATCTTTTCTCACAAATGACAGCGCGAGCAGATTCCGCGCGGCAAGCACGCAAGAGCGCAATAGCCCGGTGATCTGTCAGGCGCGGATTCCGGCCTGCAAACGGCGCGCGGCAAACGGCGAATCGAAGCGGATCAGGCGTCCTGTTCCGAGCCGAGATCGCGCTGGTACTCGATGCCCTCAGCCCGCGCCCCGCCTTGGTTGTGCTCGCCATCGGGCGGCACGCCTGGCACCGCGCGATTCTGGCCTGCGGGGTCCGGCGTGGCCGCCGGCGGAGGATTGCTCTTCTCTTGCGAATCGCGCGGGCCACGCTTGCCCGTATAACGTGCGGAGCGGCGCAAGGCAGGATGTCTCATGTCGATGCCTCCAGCGGAAGGCGGCCACGCGGCGGTGGCGTTTTTTATAGTCTAGGGTTCGCCGCGTGAATTCGCCGGTAAAAATGGCGGGGCTTTTGTAACTAGTACATAAAAGCCATCAGGTTCGCCTAACGGCTTTCGCATGCCATTCGAGCAAAAGCTCATGTGGCGGGCAATGCGCCACGCGAGCGGTGAAATCGAGAGGAGACCGAAGGGTCGCAACGGGCAAAACCGCGCCGCGCGTGCGGCACTTCACCCGGTGGCTCTGGCGGATCGCCGATGGGCGGCACATCGGGCTCGCCGGGCTGATCCGGCGGCGGTTCGTCGGGCTGCGGGGTATGCGCGAGCCAGGGCTTCACGCGGACGGCATCACTGGATTTGCAGCTCGGCATCTTTCGCTCCTCATCATGGACGCGAAACTCACACTGCAAGCGTCGTACCGCCCGCGCGTGCGCGCCACGCGGGCGCACACGCGAATGCGGCTCAGGCGCCGGCTACGCGCGCGGGCGCATCGCCCTTGCCGGCGCTTTCGTTGCCGTACTCCACAAGACGGTTATAGAGCGTCTTCAGGCTGATGCCGAGGATTTCCGCCGCACGCGTCTTCACACCGCCGCACTGCTCGAGCGTCGCGAGAATGAGCTGGCGATCGGCGTCGGCGAGCGAGGTGCCGAACGGGATCGTGACCGCCGTGCCCGCAATCGGTTTCGAGAGCGAGATCTGCAGCGGCACCGTGGCCGTGAAATCGCCCTCATTGCCCGACATGATGTGCGCGCGCTGCACGTAGTTCTTCAACTCGCGCACGTTGCCGGGCCACGGGTAGGCCGCCAGCATCTCGCGCACCGCCGCGGGAAACAGCTTTTTCGTGCCGTGGCGCTCGTTCAGTTCGTCGAGGAACGCCTGGGCAAGCAGCTCGACGTCCTTGCCGCGCTCGCGCAGCGGCGGCAGGCTGATCGGAAACACGTTCAGGCGGTGATAAAGGTCCAGACGCAGCTTGCCTTCGGCCACGGCCTGCTCCGGGTCGCGGTTGGTCGCCGCGATCAGGCGCACGTCGGTTTCGATTTCCTTGGTCGTGCCCACGCGCATGAACATGCCGGTTTCGAGCACGCGCAGCAGCTTCACCTGCAGCTCGATCGGCATTTCGGTGATTTCGTCGAGGAACAGCGTGCCGCCGTTCGCGCGCTCGAAGTAGCCCTTGTGCTGCCGGTCGGCGCCCGTGAACGAGCCGCGCTCGTGACCGAACATTTCGGACTCGATCAGGTTCGGCGAAATCGCGCCGCAGTTCACCGCGAGGAATTCGTGCTTGCGCCGCAGGCTCAACTGGTGAATGGTCTGCGCGGCGACTTCCTTGCCGGTGCCCGACTCGCCCACCAGCATGACCGAGGCGGGCGTGGGTGCGACGCGGCTGATCTGGTCGTAGACCTCCTGCATGGTCGGCGAATTGCCGAGCATCAGGCCAAAGCGCCCCATGCGGCGCAATTCGCCGCGCAGCGTGCCGATTTCGGCCTTGAGGTCGCCCGCGCGCGGCAAGCGGTTCAGGATCGCCTTCACGCGCTGGAGGTTGATCGGCTTGACCAGATAGTCGATCGCGCCGGACTTGAGCGCGTCGACGGCCGTCTCGACGGTCGCATGCCCGGTGATGACCACGAGTTCCACGCCCGAGCGCGGGTCGAGGTCTTCGAAAAGGTCGGTGCCACTGCCGTCGGGCAGCTTCAGGTCGGTGAAAACCACGTCCGGCGTCTGCCGCACGAGCTGGATGCGCGCCTCGCGCAGGTCGCCTGCCTGCGCGGTGGTGAGCCCGTCTTCGCTCACCACGGCGGCCAGCGCCTCGCGGGTTTGCTCGTCGTCATCGACAATCAATACATGTGGCATCGCGTCTCGTCAGCCTTGATAGGTGAATGGCTCCAAAGCGCGAGCGCCGCGCCCTTCGCAAGCGCGCCGGGCAGAGTTGCCCGGCGCCGCGGAAGTCGCGACGCACGTGATTGCGCTGCAGTGGAGTACGAAACGGTCGGACGCACGCACCAAGCGGCAAAGCTTGAATATTCGCGGTTTTGCTACATAGGAGCAACAATACCGTCAGTCGCGGGCCGCCCGAACCTCGATTGTTGTTGATATGACTATTATAGACTTATTCGAGACAAGCGGGCACGGCTCTCGCGTGCCCCGGCTACGCCCGCCTAGCTGTGCGGAAACGGCCACGGCGCGCCGTTCGCGCCATTGGCCATCCGGCCATTGATGCCGTGTTCCGACGACTCCGAGGCGCCTGCAGCCATCGCCATTTCGGGGCCCTGGCCGTTGTTGCCCGTCGTATCGGCAAGCGAGCCACCTTCGCCTTCCCAGCGGCTCAAGTCGCGATAGAAAGTTTGCCGTTGCAGGCGGTGACGCTGCGAGAAACGCCAGGCCAGCATGCCCGCCATGGCGCCAAGCGCGCCGACGGTCACCAAGGTTCCTACCAAACCACTGCGGTTCTTCGACATATCGCTCTCTCCCAGATACGCCTCGTCAAAGACGCAAGACGCGCGAGTTGATTCGAGTGGCGTCGCCCGGGGCGTGCCCAATGCGCCGCCCCTATCAACGCAGACGGCGCGAGGCTCATCAAGTTCCGCAGCAGGATGCGTGCCACGCTCGCTCGCAATGCGCAGGACAGGTCCATTGCCCTGTCGTACGCGGCAGTGGTTAAATGTTTACGCGTTTACGAGATACCACCCTCGCACACGCAAATCTCGCGGCCGTCGGAGCGGCAAGTTCCGCACCTGTCCTGGACGGCCAGCCCCGGATCGCAGGGTCTGTTCGCCGATACGCGCAAAAGCATGCCGATGCGCGCAGAAGCGTACGCCCCGCACTACCTTTGCAGGACGAACATCCCTATGGCGTCAATCGAGCCGGGCTCGCCCGCCGCCACAAAACGAAGCAGCGCAAACGCCGGAAACTCCGGACCGGACGCCGATGCGCGCGTCGCGGGACTGCAGTCGTACGGCCTGCTGTACGGCTCGTCGGCGGTCATGCTGGATCTTTACGCGCAGATCGATCGCGTGGCCGTGACCGAGGCCACGGCGCTCATCGTCGGCGAATCGGGCACGGGCAAGGAGCTGATCGCCCGCACAATCCACGCGCACAGCGAGCGCCGCGACGGCCCGTTCATCGCGGTGAACTGCGGCGCGATTCCCGACGAGCTGATCGAGGCCGAGTTGTTCGGTCACGAAAAAGGCAGCTTCACGGGCGCCGTGCAGGCGCGCGACGGCCACTTCGAGCACGCGCGCGGCGGCACGCTGTTCCTCGACGAAATCACTGAGATGTCACTGCTGCATCAGGTCAAACTGCTGCGCGCACTCGAAACCGGCGAGTACTTTCCGGTGGGCGGCAACGAAGCGATTCGCGGCGACGTGCGCATCATCGCCGCCACCAATCGCGACCCCGTGATGGCAGTGAAGGAAAACTGCTTGCGCGAGGACCTGATGTACCGGCTCGCGGTGTTTCCATTGCGCGCGCCGCCACTGCGCGAACGCGAGCGCGACCGCGAACTGCTCGCGCAGCATTTCCTCACCGAACTCAACGACCAGGAAGGCACGCAAAAGGCCTTCAGCAAGCGCGCACTCGAAACCGTGCGCAACTGGTCGTGGCCCGGCAATGTGCGCGAGCTGAAAAACGCGGTATATCGCGCGTTCATTCTCGCGGAAAAGGTCGTCGAGATCGCGCATCCGCAACTGGTGCCGCGCGTGAAGAAGCCCGTCACTCAGGGCGACGTCATGAGCGTCTGGATCGGCACGCCGCTCGCCGATGCGCAAAAGCAGATCATTCTCGGCACGCTCAAGTATTGCGGCGGCGACAAACGCCTTGCGGCGCGCACGCTCGGCGTGAGCCTCAAGACGCTCTACAACCGGCTCGGCAGCTACGGCGCCGACGACGGCGAAGCCGAAGCGTCCACCGACCCGGACACGGACACGAACACGAACGAAGCCTGATCCCCTCTCCCGCCTCACGCCTGCGTCGCGCGGCCGCTATCGCGGCACGATCGTTGCGCCGCGAGGCGCAAGGCGCAAGGCGCGCGGCAAGCCGATCAAAGATCGGCCTGCCGCGCACGCGCTTTTGCAATTTCTTGCACTTTACCTATCCCCGTTAACAATCCCGTGTTGCACAATCCGCAGCACGTTAAGTAAGCAAAACATGCTGGATATCCGCGCGACGCGGCGCTATCCGGCTCGCGGCAGGGAATCATCATGCAAGAACGAAGTGCTCGGGCGCGCGTCGCGCCATCGGTGTCAGAGGCAGTCGAGGAAACGATTGCCGGTGTGCCCCCGCTCCCCTCCGATTCCCCCCGCCGGCGACGCGTCGTGTCGCTCACGCTGCTCGCCACCGTGGCGAGCCTCGCATGCTCGGCCTGCAGTTCGCTCTACTCCGAAGGCGCGCAAACCGGCGCCGGTATCGCCGGTGCGGCGGTCGCCTCGAAAGTGACGAGCAACGCCGCCGTGGCGACCGGCATCGGCCTTGGCGCCGTTGCCGCGGCAAAGGCCGGCGTGCAGTACTCCGAGCGCGTGGTCCACACCAACACCCAGAACAGCATCGCCAAGGCGGCGGGCCCGCTCGAGGTCGGCGGCGTGGCGCCCTGGTCGATCGTGCACTCGTTCCCGATCGAGGACGACGAGCACGGCCGCGTCACGGTGAGCCGCACGATCAGCAGTGGCGCGCTCGACTGCAAGGAAATCGTGTTCTCCGTCGATCACGAGGCAACGAAGGACAAGCCCGCCTCGAGCGCGTTCTTCGTCGCTTCGGTGTGCCGCGACGGCGACAACTGGAAGTGGGCCTCGGCCGAACCCGCCACCGACCGCTGGGGCGCGCTGCAATGAACGGCATGAAGGCGCGCGCGAGTCGCGCACGGCACGCCGCAACGGATTCGTCGACGTCTCGCCCCGTGAAGCTCATCGCGCTGGCCGCGCTCTGCGCGGGCATCGCGCTCGCGGCGAGCGGCTGCTCGTCGATCGGCGCGGCGAGCGGCGCAGCCGCTGCGGCGGCCACCGGTATCGTCACGGCGAACCCTGCCGTGGGCATCGGCGTGGGCATCGCCGTGCAGGCGGCCACCGACGAAGCCGTCGGCCGCTACATGAAGCGCATGCACGCGGACCAGCAAGAGCTGATCGCCGAAACGGCCGGGCGTCTGCCCGTCGGCGGCATGGACATCTGGCGCATCAAGCACCAGTTGCCCGTGGAGAACGGCCACGGCCAGGTGCGCGTGACTCGCGCATTCTCGAACGCGCTCACGCTGTGCAAGGACTTTGTGTTCTCGGTGCAGGACGGCGAGAAGGCCGATGCGCCCGAGCAGTGGTTCACCGCGAGCGCGTGTCAGGACCAGTCGGGCTGGAAGTGGGCTACGGCCGAGCCTGCGGTGGAGCGCTGGGGCACGCTGCAATAGCCTCAACTGCAAACAAAAACGGTCGCTGGGTTCGTTCTCCCCGCGACCGTTTTTTATGCGCGCGAATGAAGCATCGCGCGTCGTTCAGGACTCCACGTCTTCGAGACTGAAGATTTCCGACTGGTCGTTGTACGAGAAGATCTCGCCATAACGGCCCCAGTCGATCACGGTGTCGAGCGTTTCTTCCGCGGCGCCATCGGAGAGAAAGTCCTCCAGTTCCTGCTCGAAGCGCACGCGCGGCGCGCGATGTCCCGGGCGCTCGTTGAGCACCTTCTTGATTCGCGCCGCGAGCGGCACGTGGCGCAGCAGATGCTCGGCGAACATCATCTTGCGCTCCTGCGTGCCGAACTCCGCAAACACGCGCGCGGGCGGCGTGAGCAGCACGTCGCCTTCGCGCACGTCGGCGAAGCCCAGGTTCTGCAGCACTTCCGCGATCGGGAACAAGTCGTCCACTTCCAGATGCAGCGAACGCGCGATTTCCGGCATATCGGCGCGGCCGTGATAGGGCGCGGCCGCGAGCGTTTCGATCAGACCGGCCATCAGGTTGGTCGAGACGCGCGGCAGCCAGCTGCCGAGTTCCAGCCCCTTCTTCGTGGTTTCGTCGGTCTGACGCGCCGTCATCTTCGCGTAGATGTCGTCCACGAGCTTGCGGAACACCGGGTCGAGACGATTACGCGGATGCTTGAACGGCACCTTGATCTCGGCCACCACGCGGCCGGGATTCGACGACAACACGAGAATGCGGTCGCACATGAATACCGCTTCCTCGATGTTGTGCGTGACGATCAGCACCGACTTGATCGGCAGACGGCCTTGCGTCCACAGGTCGAGCAAGTCGGTACGCAGCGTTTCGGCAGTCAGCACGTCGAGCGCGGAGAACGGCTCGTCCATGAGCATCAGCATCGGGTCCACCACGAGCGCGCGCGCAAAACCCACGCGCTGGCGCATGCCGCCCGAAAGCTCGCGCGGATACGCGTTTTCGAAGCCGTCCAGACCGATCAGGTCGATGGCTGCCAGCGCGCGTTCGCGGCGCTCGCGCGCGCCCACACCCTGCGCTTCGAGGCCCGCTTCCACGTTCTGCAGCACCGTGAGCCACGGGAACAGCGCGAACGTCTGGAACACCATCGACACGCCTTCGGCCGGCCCTTCGAGCGGCTGGCCGCGCCAGGTGACGTCGCCCGACGTCGGCGAGATCAGGCCCGCGATGATGCGCAGCAGCGTGGACTTGCCCGAGCCCGAGCGGCCAAGCAGCCCGACGATCTCGCCCTCGCGAAGCTGGAGATTGGCGTCGTCGAGCACGAGCAATTCGCCCTGGGACTTTTTGAAGCCCCGGCACACGTCCTTCACGTTGAGGATTTCTTCGCCTAAGCGCGGCGGGTTCGGCGCCGTCTGCACATCGCCGTGCGCGGCGCTCAGCGTCTTGGGGTTTTGCATCGCGTTACCTTCGATCATTCGTTGTTCGATCAGTCGTCGATCAGTCGAGCCGCAGACGGGACTCGGCATACGTGTACAGCGGGCGCCACAGGAGGCGGTTGAACAGCGTGACGAAGAGCGACATCACGGCAATGCCGAGGATGATCTTCGGGTAATCGCCGGCCGCCGTCGTCTGGGCGATATAGGCGCCAAGGCCGTGCGCGACGACCTTCGTGTCGCCCCACTGCACGAACTCCGCGACGATACTCGCGTTCCACGCGCCGCCGGAGGCCGTGATGGCGCCCGTGATGTAGTACGGGAAAATGCCCGGCAGCATGGCCTGACGCCACCACTGCCATCCACGAATGCGGAAGTTCTTCGCCGCTTCCTTGTAGTCGTTCGGATAGGCGCTTGCGCCCGCGATCACGTTGAACAGGATATACCACTGGGTGCCGAGCACGATCAGCGGTGACAGCCAGATGTCAGGGTTGAGGTGAAAGCGGACGATCACGATCACGAACACCGGGAACAGCAGGTTCGCCGGGAACGCCGCGAGGAACTGCGCGAGCGGCTGCACCTTCTCGGCGAGCGACGGGCGCAGGCCGATCAGCACGCCGAGCGGCACCCAGATCACCGAGGCGATGGCGATCAGCAGCATCACGCGCAGCAGCGTGATAAAGCCGAGACCGAGCACGTGCCACACCTCGTCGAGCGTGACGCCCGTGCGGACGAAGGCCACCACACGCCACACGACGAACACGGTCAGTGCGATCACGAGCACAGCCCACACGGCGTCGCCGATGCGCGCGCGCAAGCCGCCCCGGCCGCGCGCCACGGGCACGGCGAACGACACGTTCGGAAACGAGGGCAGATGGATCGGCATGCGCGCAGCCTTGGCGAAGAGCCAGCCGAGCGGCACGAGCAGTTGATGAATGAGATGAGTACGGCGAATCAGGTCGAGCAGCCACGATTCCGGCGCGTCGCCCGAACTCGTGTTTTCCATGCGGAACTTGTCGGCCCACGCCACGAGCGGGCGGAACAGGAACTGGTCGTAGGCGAGAATCACCACGATCATCGCGAGGATCACCCAGCCCACGGCGTGCAGGTTCTTCTCGGCAATCGCCTGGGCGAGATACGCGCCGA
>NZ_JAYMSC010000055.1:0-37161 GCF_038900775.1 Paraburkholderia sp. JHI869 | reverse complement strand
CCCATAGCCCGCCCCGATACGCACAGGACAGGAGCAAACGAGATGCTGCAAAGATGGTCGATCCGCTCGACGCTCACGGGCGTCGGGGTCATTCTGGTTGCGCTGACCGTGCTGGTCGGCGCACTCGGGCTCGTCGCGCTCGGGCGTGCGAGCGACGCGTTCACCGAGATCGTGCGAGGCGATCTGGTGGCGATGCATGCGCTGAACGACGCGTCGTCGTATCTGCTGCGCACGCGCGTTGCGGTCGATCGCGCCAGCGCGCTCACGGCGGCAGGTCAGGCCGACGACGCGAAGAAGGTGATCGACCGCGCCCAGGAGTTGCTCGGCAAATCCAACGAAGCGTGGCAGGCCTTCCAGAACGCGCCGAAAGGCGGTCTCGACGCCGCCATGCTCGACACGCTCGCGGCCAAGCGCGCCACGTTGATGCAAGACGGCGTTCAGCCCGAATTTGCGGCCCTGCGCGCAAACGATCAACCCGCCTATCACGCCATCGCCGACACGAAGATCAGCCCGATGTTCGTCGACTACGACAACGTCGCGGGGCCGCTCGCGCAGGCGCTGGAAGACAGCGCACAGGCTCGCGAAGCGGGCGCGCACGACAAGATCGCTGTGATGCGCATCGCCATTGGCGTGGTGATCGCCATTGCGCTCGTGCTCGTGCTGGCGATCCGCGTCGCCATGCGCGGCCTCATCGTGCAGCCGCTCGAGGACGCCGTGGCGTGCTTCGAGCGCATCGCCCATGGCGATCTCTCGCAGACGGTGACCGTCTACAGCGACAACGAGATCGGACGGCTCTTCGGCGGCATCAAGCGCATGCAGGAAAGCCTCACCACGCTGGTGAGCGCGGTGCATACGGGCGCAAGCTCGATCGACGTGGGCGCGCGCGAAATCGCGATGGGCAACACCGACCTGTCGCAGCGCACCGAACAGCAGGCCGCTTCGCTGCAGGAAACGGCGTCGAGCATGGAGCAGCTCACCGGCACCGTGCGCCAGAACGCCGAGAACGCGCGCCAGGCGAGCCAGCTGGCCGTCAACGCCTCCGACATCGCGACGCGCGGCGGCGAGGTGGTGGGCGAAGTCGTGAACACGATGCAGGGCATCGCCGTGAGTTCGGCGAAGGTCGTGGACATCATCAGCGTGATCGAAGGCATTGCGTTCCAGACCAACATTCTCGCGCTCAACGCGGCCGTGGAAGCGGCGCGCGCGGGCGAGCAGGGCCGCGGCTTCGCGGTGGTGGCAGGCGAAGTGCGCAGCCTCGCGCAGCGCAGCGCCAGCGCCGCGAAGGAAATCAAGGAACTCATCAACGACTCGGCCGAGAAGGTGCAAAGCGGCTCGCAGCTCGTGGGCCGCGCCGGCTCGACGATGGAAGAAATCCTTCAGGCCGTGCGTCGCGTGACCGACATCATGGGTGAGATCAGCGCGGCGTCCGAGGAGCAGTCGGGCGGCATCGAGCAGGTCAACCGCGCCGTCACGCAGATGGACACCGTCACGCAGCAGAACGCCGCGCTGGTGGAACAGGCGGCCGCTGCGGCGGCGTCGCTCGAAGAGCAGACGCGCCAGCTGCAGAACGTGCTCGGCACGTGGACGACGGGCGCCGCGCAAGCGCGCAGCGTGAGTGCAAGCCCGGCTCGCGCGACGCCGGCGGCGCCGGTCGCCGCGAAACGCACGACGCCGTCTTCGGCTGCGGCGGGAGCGAAGGCAGCGGTGGCGACAACATCGGCGGACACCGCAGCGCAGGCGACGAAAACGGCAGCAAAGCCCGCAGCACAACCGGTGACCAAGCCGGCGTCCAAACCGGCAGCAAAGGCCGTTGCGCCTGCACGCGCCGAGACGCACGTGAGCACGGCGGCATCCGCCTCGGACGATTCGGACTGGGAAACGTTCTGATCGAACGCGGCATAGAAAAGTAGTGAAGTACTGAACACGACGAGCAACTGCAATGCACATGAGCGCTACACAACGGCATGACCTGCCGCGCCGGACCCCAGGGTCCACGCGCGCCGCGCAGGCCGCCCATGCGCCGCACGCATTGCAAACGGGCAGGCGCGGCGCGCAGCAGTCCTGCGCCGCGGTATCCCATGCAGTGGGCGGCGCGCAATGCGAAGGAATATCAGCATGAAAGCGCTGCGCAATTCACGTCACGACGCAGGCGACGCGCTCGCGCCCGGAGTCGAGAGCAACCGCGATTTCGATTTCACCTCGGCGGACTTCGAGCGCATTCGCGCGCTCATTCACCGCCGCGCGGGCATCTCGCTCTCGGACCACAAGCGCGACATGGCGTATAGCCGTCTCGCACGGCGCCTGCGCACGCTCGGCCTCGACAGTTTCCGCGAGTACCTCGACCAGCTCGAAGCACGCAATGACGCGAGCGAGTGGGAAGCGTTCACGAACGCGCTCACCACGAACCTCACGGCGTTTTTCCGCGAGGCGCATCACTTCCCGATCCTCGCGGATTTCGTGAAGCGCCGGAGTTCTCAACCCGTTTCGGTGTGGTGTTCGGCGGCGTCCACGGGCGAAGAGCCGTACTCGATCGCCATGACGCTCGTCGAAGCACTTGGAGACCGCGCCGCGCGCGAGGCGCGCGTGCTTGCCACGGACCTCGACACCCAGGTGCTCGCCAAGGCCGACGCGGGCGTGTACTCGTTCGACCAGGTGAAGCATCTGTCGCCCGAGCGCCTCAAGCGGTTCTTCTTCAAGGGCACCGGCTCGCACTCGGGGCTCGTGAAGGTGCGCCCCGAGCTGCGCGCAATGATCAAGTTCGAGCAGCTCAATCTCACCGACGCGGACTACGGCTTGCGCACGACGTTCGACGCGATCTTCTGCCGCAACGTGATGATCTATTTCGACAAGCCGACGCAGGCGCAGGTCCTCACGCGCTTCGAGCCGCTCATGAAGCCGGATGGCCTGCTGTTCGCGGGTCACTCGGAGAACTTCACCTACGTCACGCAGGCGTTCCGTCTGCGCGGGCAGACGGTGTACGAACTCACGCGCGGTGCGCAGGCCCAGGCCAATGCCGCACCGCGCCGCGCGAACGACGCGATCGGAGTGCCCGCATGAGCGCCCGCCTCCCGATCGCATCGAATCGCTATTTCGACACGCATTTCCAGCGTCCCGGCGTGAAGCTGTTGCCCAACGAGTTCTACACGACAGGCGAGGACATGGTGCTCGTCACCGTGCTGGGCTCGTGCGTGGCGGCCTGCATCCAGGACCGCACGGCCGGCATTGGCGGCATGAATCACTTCATGCTGCCCGACGACGGCGCGGACTCCGCCCACGCGCTCACCGGCGCCTCCGACGCGATGCGCTACGGCGCCTACGCGATGGAAGTGCTCATCAACGAGCTGATCAAGGCGGGCGGCCGGCGCGAGCGCTTCGAGGCCAAGGTGTTCGGCGGCGCGGCGGTGCTCGCGGGCATGACGACGATGAACATTGGCGATCGCAACGCCGCGTTCGTGCGCCGCTATCTGGCGACCGAGAACATCCGCATCGTCGCCGAAGACCTGCAAGGCTCGCATCCGCGCAAGGTGGCGTTCTTGCCGCGCACGGGTCAGGTGATGGTGAAGAAGCTGCGCCTCTCCCAGGACACGGGCGTGGCCGAGCGCGAACAGCAGCTCGCCGCGCAAACCGCCGAAGCGCGTGCCGAACGGCTCGCGCGTGCACGGGCGCGCGTCGAGCTGTTCGGGGTCGGCAGCGCCGCTCGCGCGGGTCCGGGCGCCACGGCGGCGGCTCATGCGACGAGCGCCACAAGCGCTGCCCATGCCGCAGCGCAAGCGACACAGATTTCCCATTCCCAGCCGCAGGGCGCGCGTCCTCGCATCGAGCTGTTCGGCTCGAGCGTGTCGTCCGCGCTGCGTGCATCCGGTCAAGACAACGCCAGGACAGTAGAGGAGGCGTGAACGCTGTGCAAAAAATCAAGGTTCTCTGCGTCGACGATTCGGCGCTGATCCGCAGTTTGATGACAGAAATCATCAACAGTCAGCCCGATATGACGGTCGTCGCCACCGCGCCGGATCCGCTCGTTGCGCGCGAGCTGATCAAGCAGCACAACCCCGACGTGCTCACGCTCGACGTGGAAATGCCGCGTATGGACGGCCTCGACTTCCTCGAGAAGTTGATGCGCCTGCGGCCCATGCCGGTCGTGATGGTGTCGTCGCTGACCGAGCGCGGCAACGAAATCACGCTGCGTGCGCTGGAGCTTGGCGCGGTCGACTTCGTGACCAAGCCAAAGGTCGGCATTCGCGACGGCATGCTCGAATACTCGGAAAAGCTCGCCGACAAGGTGCGCGCCGCCGCGCGCGCCCGCGTGCGCGCGCACCATGCCCCCGCCGCTCCCGCAGCGGGCGCGGCAGGCCACGCGCACAGCGCCCACGGCCACGCTGCGCACGCCGCGAGCCCGGCGCCGATGATCAACAACCCGCTCGTCTCGACCGAGAAGCTCGTGATCGTCGGCGCGTCGACGGGCGGCACCGAGGCGATCCGCGAAGTGCTGCAGCCGCTGCCGCCAGACGCGCCCGCGGTGCTGATCGCGCAGCACATGCCGCCGGGGTTCACGAAGTCGTTCGCACAGCGCCTGAACGGGCTGTGCCGCATCACCGTCAAGGAAGCGGAGCACGGCGAACGTGTGCTGCCCGGCCACGCCTACATCGCGCCGGGCCACGCACACCTCTTGCTCGCACGCAGCGGGGCGAACTACATCGCGCATCTGTCCGACGACCCGCCGGTCAACCGGCACCGTCCGTCGGTCGATGTGCTGTTTCGCTCGGCGGCGCTGCACGCAGGCAAGAACGCCATCGGCGTGATTCTCACGGGCATGGGCCGCGACGGTGCGGCCGGGCTGCTTGAAATGCGTCAGGCCGGTGCTTACACGCTCGCGCAGGACGAGGCGAGCTGCATCGTGTTCGGCATGCCGCGTGAAGCCATTGCAATGGGCGGCGCCGACGAAATCGCCTCGCTTGCAGACATGAGCCGGCGCGTGATGACCCGTCTCGCCTCGATGGGCGACCGGGTCCAGCGCGTCTGATGAACAACCAATATCGAGAGATCGTGTTGGCCGCAAACGCTTGCACGATCGCTCGCGATTAATTTATCTGGATAGGCAGTGCGCTTCTCTGGATAATTGCCCGGGTTTTCGCCTGGAGGAATGGAACGAGATGGATAAGGGAATGAAGATTCTGGTGGTGGACGACTTTCCGACGATGCGCCGGATTGTCCGCAACCTGCTCAAGGAACTGGGCTACTCGAACGTCGACGAAGCCGAAGACGGCGCAGCGGGCCTCGCCCGCCTGCGCGGCGGCAACTACGAGTTCGTGATCTCCGACTGGAACATGCCGAACCTCGACGGTCTCGCCATGCTCAAGGAGATCCGCGCCGACGCGAACCTGACGCATCTGCCGGTGCTGATGGTGACGGCCGAGTCGAAGAAGGAGAACATCATCGCGGCGGCGCAGGCTGGCGCGAGCGGCTATGTGGTGAAGCCGTTCACGGCCGCCACGCTCGACGAGAAGCTCAACAAGATTCTCGAGAAGATGGCCAAGACGGGGAGCTGACGTGAACGAGCCCATCAGTTCCGGTGAGTGGCCGGAAGGCGAGGGCGCCGAGCCGCTCCCGCAGCCTCCCGAGTTCGATTTCGGGGCGCCGTCTGCGGGCGAGGCGGGCGAGCTGGCGACGGACCGCATCCTCGCGCGCATCGGCCATCTGACGCGCAGCCTGCGCGACTCGATGCGCGAGCTCGGCCTCGACAAGCACGTGGAGCGCGCCGCCGAGGCGGTGCCCGACGCGCGCGACCGACTGCGCTATGTCGCGAACATGACCGAGCAGGCCGCCGAGCGCGTGCTGACCGCGATCGACATCGCCAAGCCGCTGCAAGAAACGCTCGAGCGCGACGCGAAGGAGCTGACGAGCCGCTGGGCGACGTGGTACGACGCGCCGATCGGCCGCGCGGAAGTGCGCCAGCTGATGGACGACACGCGCGCCTTCGTGGATAACGTGCCGCAAGCCACCGCGGCGACCAACCAGCAGCTGCTCGAGATCATGCTCGCTCAGGACTTCCAGGACCTGACGGGCCAGGTGATCAAGAAGATCATGGACGTGGTCTATCTGATCGAGCAACAGTTGCTCACCGTGCTGGTCGAGAACATCGCGCCGGAGCGGCGCGAGCAGTTCGCGGCCACGGCGGCGGCGCTCGCGGAAACCCAGAGCAGCACGGGCAGCCCCGAAGGCCTGCTCAACGGCCCGCAGATCAATCCGGAAGGCAAGACCGACGTCGTGCAGGACCAGGCGCAGGTCGACGATCTGCTCGCGAGCCTCGGGTTCTGACCCGGCGCGCATAGCTGGCCAGCAGTTGGCCGAACGGCCAACTGCCACATGGCGTCCAAGGCGGGCATACTAGTGCTCATGCCTTCGTGCACGGCCGCGGCAAGTTCCGCGGCGGTGCAACGGAGCATAGCCAGCCGTTGCCCGTCCTGCTGCGCCCCGCCGCGACGTTCCCGCGCGGCCCGACAGCGTATGGTGCAACGCGCCATCGCAAGAGGGAGGGGACGCCTTGTATCCATACACATCGTTCTGTGGCAAGGCGGCGCGCGTGCTCGCGCGCCGCGCCGCGCCTGGTTTTGCGCCCGGTTTTGCACCGGCTGCAGCGCTTGTCGGTTCAATGCTTTGCGCATTGCTCGCCGCGCCGCCTGCCAACGCCGCGCTCGGCGGCGCGCCCATGTCCACGCCCGCGGGCGCGAGCGTGAGCACCCTGAGCGCCGCCTCGGCGGCCGCCGCGGCCGGCAACGCGTCGGCCGTTGCGCGCGCAGCCACCCAGGGCGCCGCTTCCGGCGCTTCCACCGCTCCCGCCTACACCGTTCAGCAGACCACGCTCGCCAACGGCACCGTCGTGCGTGAATACCTCACGCAGGCCGGCACCGTATTCGGCGTTGCCTGGGACGGTCCGCAGATGCCCAATCTCGCCACGCTGCTCGGCGACTACTTTCCCCAATACAAGGCCGGCGTGAAGGCGAGCCACGCCGCCGGTCTCGTGCGCGGGCCGGGCGTGGTCGAAAACTCGAACGTCGTCGTGCATTCGGGCGGCCACATGGGCGCCTTCTCCGGGCAGGCATGGCTGCCGCAGGCGCTGCCTGCGGGCGTCAGCGCCTCCGATATCCAGTGACGAGCGGAGGCCGAACGTGCTGACATCAGTGCTGACTTCACGCCATTCGCGCGGCTTGTGCCTGCGCCCTTTCCGGGTCCTTTCGACCGCCGCGCTCGTCGCTCTGGTTTCGCTCGTCGCCGCCTGCGGAGGCGGGGGTGGCAGCAGCGGCAATAGCAATAGCAGTTCGAGCGGCAGCAGCGGCAGTGGCTCCGCGGTTCCCAGTCCCACGCAGCAGCCCACTGCGGCCACTGCCGCGAACACGGTAGCCGTCACCGTCGACCGTGGGCTGACGGGCACGCTGCCGAACATTCCCACCGTTACCCTGAAGGTTTGCGTGGCCAACACGAGCACCTGCGATACCGTCAGCAACGTTCAGGTGGATACGGCTTCGTTCGGCCTGCGTCTGCTTGCATCGGCGCTGCCGAATGTGCTGAGTTCGCTGTCACCTGTCATGCTCAACAACGTCAACCTCGCCGAATGCACGGCGTTTGCCGATGGCTACACATGGGGCACCGTACGTTCCGCCGACGTCAAGATCAGCGGCGAGACGGCGTCCAATATTCCGATCCAGGTGATCGGCGACCTGGGCTCGAACACGGTGCCGTCCGCGTGCGCCGCCTTTGGCAACGCGCAGAACACGGTGCAGGACCTGGGCGCGAACGGCATTCTCGGTATCGGAGTCGCACCGTATGACTCCATCGGCGCTTACTACTCGTGCCCAGGCAACACGAACTGCACTGCCGTAACGGTCTCGCAAACCCAAATGGTGGCCAATCCGGTGCCGAAATTCGCCGACAACAACGGCGTGATCCTGGAGATGGCGCCGGTGTCTGACAGCGGCGCGCCCAGCGCGACGGGCACGCTCGTGTTCGGCATCGGCACGCAGTCGAACAACGCGATGAACGCCTCGCAAAGCTTCGCCACGGACCAGTGGGGCAGGCTCAGCTCCACGTTCAACGGACGTACGCTTCAGACCTTCCTCGACTCCGGCTCGAACGCGATCTTCTTCGCCGACAGCAGCCTGCCGCAGTGCGGCGGCAATCTCGGCACGTTCTACTGCCCGTCTTCGACGCAGTCCTTCAGCGCGGCGCTCGTTTCCAACAACGGTGCGACGTCCGGCACCGCGACTTTCAATGTTGCGAATGCAAGCTCGCTGCTCGGCAGCGGTACGAACTATGCGGCCAACAACCTGGCCGGGCAGTTCGGATCGTCGACGACCCTCGACCTGGGGTTGTCGTTCTTCTATGGCCGCTACGTGTACTACGGCATGGACATGACCGCGACCGGCGGCAAGGCGCCGTACGTCGCGTACTGAGCGTGTTTATCGTGAGATTGACGGCCCGCGAGCGCATCCGCGCCTCGCGCGCCGGCGCTCGCCGATGATCGCGCCCCGGTTCCATCGGCCGAAATACCCTGATTTCCCCGCCTTACTCCGTCAATCGGTGCTTGGCTGTCGCGGCAATAATCGCTGTCACTGAAAAAGGGCGCGCGCCAGCCGCGCAGCCGCGATGAGCGGCGCGTGCCCGAGACCGGAGCATGCGTGGCTGAGGACAGCGACCTCGAGAAAACCGAATCCGCCACTCCCAAGCGCCTCGAAAAGGCGCGGGAGGAGGGGCAGGTTCCGCGTTCCCGGGAGCTGGCGACGTTCGCGCTGCTCTCGGCGGGCTTCTATGGCACGTGGATGCTCTCCGGCACGATCGGCGAGCATCTGCGGGCCATGATGCGCGGCGCGTTCACGTTCAATCACGCCAGCGCATTCGAAACACGCCGCATGCTCATCGGCGCGGGCGTAGCCGCGCGCGAGGGGCTCCTGGCGCTCATGCCGGTGCTCGCGCTCACGGGGCTCGCCGCACTGCTTGCGCCCATGGCGCTCGGCGGCTGGCTCATCTCGACGAAATCGCTGGAGCCGAACTTCGGCCGCCTCAATCCGATGTCGGGGCTCGGCCGGATCTTCTCCGTGAACGGGCCGATCCAGCTCGGCATGTCGCTCGCCAAGACGCTCGTGGTGGGCGTGATCGGCGGCTGGGCGCTATGGAGCCGGCGCGAAGAGATTCTCGGGCTCGCCATGCAGCCCGCGCCGCGCGCGTTCGCCGACGCGATGCATCTGATCGGCGTGTGCTGCGGCATGACGGTCGCCGGCATGTTCGTGGTCGCCGCGCTCGACGTGCCGTATCAGCTCTGGTCGTACTACCGCAAGCTGCGCATGACAAAAGAAGAGGTCAAGCGAGAGCACCGCGAGAACGAAGGCGATCCGCACGTGAAGGGACGCATTCGCCAGCAGCAGCGCGCCGCCGCCCGCCGCCGCATGATGACCCAGGTGCCCAAGGCCGACGTGGTCGTGACCAACCCGACGCACTTCGCCGTTGCGCTCAAGTACGCCGATGGCGAAATGCGCGCGCCGAAGGTCGTCGCCAAGGGCGTGAACCTCGTGGCCACGCGCATCCGCGAGATCGCGGCCGAGAACAACGTGCCGCTGCTCGAAGCACCGCCGCTCGCCCGCGCGCTCTACTACAACGTCGACATCAACCGCGAAATTCCGGGGCCGCTCTACGGCGCGGTCGCCCAGGTGCTCGCTTGGGTCTATCAGCTCAAGCGCTTTCGCGAGCATGGCGGCGACGTGCCGATGGAGCCGACCGATCTCGACGTGCCACCCGAACTGGACAAGGGCGCGGTGAGCGACGAAGACGAAGCCAGCGAAGCCGACGAAGCCCTCACACCCGAGGAGCGCACGGCCGCCGAGGCCGCCAGACGCGCAAACGCAGCGAATAGCACGAACGCCGCCAACGCCGCGAACGCGGCGGACGCAAACAACGCATCGAACACCGCCGGCCGCGCCGATTCCAGTACGAAGCGCGACGGCACTGAAGGAGCAACAGAATGAACGCCCGCACCGGTTTCCTCGCGCGGCGCCCGGAGATGCTGCAAAGCACGAATCTGCGCGCGCTGGCGGGACCGATCCTGATCTGCATGATCCTCGGCATGATGATTCTGCCGTTGCCGCCGTTCCTGTTGGATCTGCTGTTCACCTTCAACATCGCGCTTTCGGTGATGGTGCTGCTCGTCAGCATGTACACCATGAAGCCGCTCGACTTCGCGGCGTTCCCGAGCGTGCTGCTGTTCTCCACGCTCCTGCGGCTTTCGTTGAACGTGGCCTCCACGCGTATCGTGCTGCTCGAAGGCCACACCGGCCCCGGCGCCGCGGGCCAGGTGATCGAGTCGTTCGGCCACTTCCTCGTGGGCGGCAACTTCGCCGTGGGTATCGTGGTGTTCGTGATCCTGATGGTCATCAACTTCATGGTGATCACGAAGGGCGCGGGCCGTATCGCCGAAGTCTCCGCGCGCTTCACGCTCGACGCGATGCCCGGCAAGCAGATGGCGATCGACGCCGACCTGAACGCGGGCCTCATCAACGAAGAAGCGGCCCGCAAGCGCCGCAGCGAGATTGCCCAGGAAGCCGAGTTCTACGGCTCGATGGACGGTGCGAGCAAGTTCGTGCGCGGCGACGCCATTGCCGGCCTGCTGATCATGGTGATCAACATCGTCGGCGGCCTGATCGTGGGCGTCGTGCAGCACGGCATGCCGCTCGCTTCGGCGGGCGAGACCTACACGCTGCTCACCATCGGTGACGGCCTCGTCGCGCAGATCCCGTCGCTCGTCATCTCGACGGCGGCCGGCGTGATCGTCTCGCGCGTGGCGACCAACGAAGACATCGGCACGCAGCTCACGGGCCAGCTCTTCACGAACCCGCGCGTGCTCATGATCACGGGTTCGATCATCGTCATGATGGGTCTGATTCCCGGCATGCCGCACTTTGCGTTTCTGCTGCTCGGCGGCGGCGCGATCCAGCTTGGCCGCACGATGAAGAAGAACGCCGAGGCGAAGAAGGTGAGCGCCGTGATCGCCGACGCCGCGCCCGCCGCGCTCGCACCGGTCGAAAACGCCGAGGCGACCTGGGACGACGTGGCGCTCATCGACACGCTCGGCCTCGAAGTGGGCTACCGCATCATTCCGCTCGTCGACAAGAACACCGACGGCGAGCTGCTCAAGCGCATCAAGAGCATCCGCAAGAAGTTCGCGCAGGAAATCGGCTTTTTGCCGCCCGTCATCCATATTCGCGACAACCTGGAGCTGCGCCCGAACGCCTATCGCATCGCGCTGAAGGGCGTGGAAGTGGGCACGGGCGAGGCCTATCCGGGCCAGTGGCTCGCGATCAACCCGGGCCAGGTGAGCGCGGTGCTGCCCGGCACGCCGACCATGGACCCGGCGTTCGGCCTGCCCGCCGTGTGGATCGATTCGAACGTGCGCGAGCAGGCGCAGGTGTTCGGCTACACGGTGGTCGATTCGAGCACGGTGGTGGCGACGCACCTCAATCACCTCGTCGTCATGCACGCGGCCGAGCTGCTCGGCCGCCGCGAGGTGCAGGCGCTGCTCGAGCGCGTGCAGAAGGACACGCCTTCGCTCGTGGACGACCTCGTGCCGAAGGTGCTGCCGGTCACGACGCTGCAAAAGGTGCTGCAAAACCTGCTGGAAGAAGGCGTGCCGATTCGCGACATGCGCACGATCATGGAGTCGCTCGCGGAGCACACGCCGCGCTTGACCGACGCGCACGATCTCACGGCGGCGGTGCGCATCTCGCTTGGCCGCGCGATTACGCAGCAGTGGTTCCCCGGCAATGCCGACATGCAGGTGATGGGCCTCGACGCGAACCTGGAGCGTGTGCTTTCGCAGACGCTCACCTCGGGCCCGAACCCCGGCCTCGAGCCCGGCCTCGCGCATACGCTGCTCGCGCAGACGGAGCAGGCAATGGGGCGTCAGCAGGCGCTGGGGCTTTCGCCCGTGATGCTCGTGCAGCACGCGCTGCGGCCCATGCTTTCGCGCTTCCTGCGCCGCAGCCTGCCGCAGCTCAAGGTGCTGTCGTATGCCGAGGTGCCGGATACGCGCAATGTGAAGGTGGTGAATGTGATCGGGGCGGGTTGAGCGCGCCGGGTGCGCTTTGCAGACGTCACAGCGTTTCGAGAAGCTCGAGCGTTTCCGGATGCTTCTCGACCAGCTTGATGAGGACTGCGGCCTGCGCGTTGGGCTTCGCCTTGCCCTGTTCCCAGTTCTGCCACGTGCGCACATTGACGCGCAACCGCCTCGCCATGACGGCCTGAGACACATTGACCGACTCGCGCACGGACTTGATCTCGTCCGCCGTGACATCGATTGGGTCTGCCACGTCCAGCGACACCTTGTGCAGCGTGAGCTTGCCTTCACGCTCCGCCGCGAGTTCGTCGAGCCCCTGCTTGAGGGCATCAAAAAGGCGGCCTTTCTTCATTTGCCGGTCCTCCGTTCAACCTCGGTGTTGAGCATTGCGCTGAGCGCTTTCGCTTCATGGGGCGTGAGGTCGTCCATCTCGTCCTTTGCGTAGATGAAAAACATCCAAAACTGCGCGCCGCCCACCCAATAGTAGTAGATCACCCTGAGTCCGCCGCGCTTTCCCTTTTGGCGGCGCGAATCCTTGCAGCGCAATTTGCGCAAGCCCCCCGTGTGCTTGATGACGTCGCCCTTTGCTGGATTGGCCAGCAACTCGTTTTGGAGCGCCCGATACTCGTCGTCATCGAGATAATCGGGGCGCCGGTCACGGAACAAGGAAAGCTCTACGAAGATGGCGTTCATAGGCGCAATGTAATTATACGCAATTTGCGTATAGATTGAGGCAGACTTTCACTACGGCCAGTCCGCGTTCGGGAGAAACTTACGGCTCGCAAAGCACGACTTCGTTCGACGCAACTGGGCCTTCTCGCGCCACAAGTGCGCTTTTCGAATGGACTTTTGACTTGCCGCAAGGCCTGCTGGCCCGCTGGACAGCAAGGCGCAAACCCTCATGCACGTTCCGCTACCGCGCGCTTCGGGCCTGCCCGGCGTTCCGCCCGCCCCCCCGTCACCGATTCCGCGAATTACCCGCATTTCTCCGCCCTGATCCATCGATCATGGGGGCCTCACCTTCGAAATAATTCCAACATCGGAAAAGGTCTTGCGAGCGACGCACGGCCGGCAGCAATCCAGCGCCATTCCAGCAACAGACGACCGGCGGCGGCATAAGCCGCTCACCTCATCAGGGGCACAGCTTGAACATTCGCAAATTCATCGGTGGCACCAGCCGCGACGCGTTACGGCTCGTACGCGAAGCGTTGGGTGCGGACGCCGTCGTTCTGTCGAACCGTACGCTCGACGACGGCAGCGTTGAAATCGTCGCGCTCGCGGACCGCGATCTCGCGGCGATCGCGCCGGCCGATGCTGCCGCAGCGCAAGGTCTGGGCGGCTCGGGTGCTCAGGGTGGCCAGGGTGGCCCGTTCGCGCAGCCTTCCGCCGCGATGACGCAAATGCCGCGCACGCCGCGCGCCGCGTCCGGCGCAGCCCCGGCGGCGCTCGCCGCCCCGATTGGCGGTGCGAACCCCTACGCGAGCGGCATGCCGGACGTGTTCTCCTCCGTGTTTGGCGCAAGCCCGGAAGTGGGCGCCGAAAAGGGCGGCGCGAATGCCGACGCCGATGCCGATGGCGATCACGCCGCGGACACCGCGGTCTCGCTCGGCCAGGAAGCGTCGGCGGCTTCGGCCGCCATCGCGCCGCTTTCGCCTTCTTCGCGGGCAGCAGCTGGCCAGCAGGCCGCGCAATCGCCGATGCCCGCGACGCTGCAGTCCACGATGCAAGCGGCGCAGCTGGCACAGCAAGCCATGCCGGGTCAGCAAACGCCGCTGCAAATGGCGCTGCAGGCCGCGACCGAGTCGCTCGCCACGCCGGCCTTTGCGCCATCGTTTGCGTCCACGGCGCCGGCCGCGAACGCCAGCGCCCCGGCCGTCGCACGTGAAGCCGCCGCGCGCCTCGAACAGGCCGCCGCAGCGCACACGAGCGACGTGCCGCGCACGATGGCCGAGTCGAACCCCTGGCTGATCGACCACGCCCGCCGCATCGCGAACCAGCAGAATGCGCCGCGCGTGCCGGCCATGACGCCCGCGACCGCAGCCGCACGTGGTCTTGGCAATGTCGCCGACCCGGTGCTGCCGCCCGACGTCGACGCCAGCACGCCCGACTGGGCGCTGGAAGCCGCTCATGTCGCCGCGCGCCGCGCCGCGCAGCGCCTCGGCCACGGCCCGGAGGCCGCCGGTCCCGCGCCCACGTCCAGCAAGAATGCCGACGCCGCGCAAACCGTGAGCGAGGCGATCCGCGCGCGCATCGAGCAGGTTGTGAACGAAACCGTGATGAACGAGCTCGCCTCCATGCGCGGCATGATGGAAGAGCAGTTCGCGGGCCTCCTCTGGGGCGAGCGCCAGCGCCGCAGCCCGGTGCAGGGCGCGCTCACCAAGCAGCTTTTCGCAGCAGGCTTTTCGGCGCAGCTCGTGAAGATGATGATCGACCGCCTGCCCGAAGTGGAAACCGAAGAGGCCGGCATGGAGTGGCTCCAGTCGGTGCTCGAATCGAACCTGCCGGTGCTCGAAGACGAAGAAGCGCTCATGGAGCGCGGCGGCGTGTTCGCGCTGATGGGCCCGACGGGCGTGGGCAAGACCACGACCACGGCGAAGCTCGCCGCGCGCTGCGTGATGCGCTTCGGCGCAAGCAAGGTCGCGCTGCTCACCACCGACAGCTACCGTATCGGCGGCCACGAGCAACTGCGCATCTTCGGCAAGATCCTCGGCGTTTCGGTGCACGCGGTGCGCGACGGCGCGGACCTCCAGCTCGCGCTCACCGAACTCAAGAACAAGCACATCGTGCTGATCGACACGATCGGCATGAGCCAGCGCGATCGCGCCGTGGCCGACCAGATCGCCATGCTGTGCGGCGCGGGCCGCCCGGTGCGGCGCCTTCTGCTGCTCTCGGCGACCAACCACGGCGACACGCTCAACGAAGTCGTGCAGGCCTACCAGAGCGAAAACGCACCGCTCACGGGCTGCATCCTCACCAAGCTCGACGAGGCGACCAACCTCGGCAGCGCGCTCGACACCGTGCTGCGCTACAAGCTGCCGGTGCATTACGTCTCGACGGGCCAGAAGGTCCCAGAGAACCTCTATGTGGCGACGCGCCGCTTCCTGATCCGCAGCGCTTTCTGCATTCCGCGAGAGAGCTCGCCGTTCGTGCCGCACGAAGACGATATCCCGGCGCTGCTGTCGGCTCTCTCGACGCGTTCGAATTCGCAGGCTCCCGAGGTCAGGTTTGGATAAGTTCGTAATCGATCAGGCAGAAGGGCTGCGCCGGCTTCTCGCGCGCGAAGGCTCGCGAGTGGTCGCGGTGACGGGCGGTGCGGGTTCGCCCGGACGCACGACCACCGTGGTCAATCTCGCGGCTGCGCTCACTGCGCAGGGCAAGGACGTACTCGTCATCGACGAGTGTCTGGGACCCCGCTCGGTCTGTTCGCTGATAGGCGGAGTACGCGGCGCCGGCAACTTCGCCGCCGTGATGCGCGGCGAGCGCACACTCGACGAAGCCGTGGGGCGTCACGCGCTCGGCTTCGGCGTGCTGGCCGCCTCGCGCGACAACCGCGCGCAGTACACGAGCGCGCAACTGCACAAGGTCATTTCGGGCCCCGCCGACATCGTATTGATCGACGCGCAGCTCGATGCCGAAGGCGCGCTGTCGCCGCTCGCCATGCACGCGCACGACGTGCTGATCGTGATGCGCATCGGTGCGCAGTCGATCACGGACGCCTATGCGTGCATGAAACGGCTGCACTTCGCGCATGCGATCGCGCAGTTTCGCGTGCTCGCGAATCATGTGGCGAACGCAAGCGACGCGCAGACCGCGATCGAGAATCTCGCGGGGGTGGCGAGCCGCTACCTGAGCGTGTCGCTCGACAGCGCCGGAAGCGTCGCTGCCGATCAACACATGGCGCAGGCACTCAAGCTCGCGCGCTGCATCGTCGATGCGTTTCCGTCGACATCCGCCGCGCGCGACTTCCGGCACGTGGCAGCCGAACTGCCGCACTGGCCCATGCGGCCCGCGGTCTCGGCGTGCTCGCCGGCCACCGCGCGCGCGAGCGGCTCGCTCGTCGCGACGCACGAAGAACATGAAGCGGCGGGCGACGCACCCGCCGACGACCTGGACGGCGCGCCGCAAGCCGGCGTCCAGCTACACGCTGCGCATGCAACGCATGGAACGCACGCAACGCAAGGAACAAACGCCGCACACAGCACGCTCGCCGCGAACGCCGATTCGTTCGTAGCGGCCGTGACGGGTGTGCATCCCGCACCCAATGCAACATCCGCGTCCGCACCGGCCCACGTGGGCTGGCGGACCGATACGCCCGCGCAGCGGACGTCGCCGCAGCACGTCTGACGTGCGCACGACGACGCCAATCAGGGACATGAGAAGTGGAGAGCACGATGTCGATGTATAACGCTCAAGGAAAAATTTCGCAGGCCGACGTGCTTGCGAAGTACGCGCCGCTCGTGAGACGGCTCGGCTTGCAGCTCGTGGCGAAAATGCCGGCGAGCGTGGACCTCGACGACCTGATCCAGGCCGGCATGATCGGCCTGCTCGATGCGGCCAATCGCTACAAGGAAGATCAGGGCGCGCAATTCGAGACCTATGCGAGCCAGCGCATTCGCGGCGCGATGCTCGACGAGCTGCGCAGCAACGACTGGCTGCCGCGCAGCCTGCGCCGCACCTCGCGCGAAGTGGAAAGCGCGGTGCACAAAGTGGAGCAGCGGCTCGGGCGCTCGGCGAGCGAGGCGGAGATCGCCGAGCATCTGAGCATGCCGCTCGACGAGTACCAGAGCATGCTGCAGGACCTGCACGGCAGCCAGCTCATTTACTACGAAGACTTCGACCGCTCCGCCGAGGACGAACCGTTCCTCGACCGCTACTGCGTCGATCATTCGGACCCGCTGTCGGCGCTGCTCGACGACAGCCTGCGCGGCGCGCTCGTCGAGGCGATCGAGCGGCTGCCCGAGCGCGAGAAGCTGCTCATGTCGCTCTATTACGAGCGCGGCATGAACCTGCGCGAAATCGGCGCGGTGATGGAAGTGAGCGAGTCGCGCGTGTGCCAGCTGCACAGCCAGGCAGTGGCGCGTTTGCGCACGCGCCTGCGCGAGATGTCGTGGGCCGGCCAGGAGAATTGAGGCGGTAGACGGGTCCGCGCGGCGGTTGTGAGCGCGGGCCGGGTGAGGCGAGGGTGAAAAAGCCGGGGTGCGGGAGCACTCCGGCTTTTTTGTTGGCCGACTGGATTGCACAAACAAAAAAGCCGAAGCATCACCGCTTCGGCTTTTTGTCTTTGGCGAGCTGGGTGCTTACAGCCCGAACGCCGGCAGCCGCCCATCGGGACCGTACAGCATCGCGCCGCCGCCCGTTTCGCCGCGCAGGATCGAGAGCGCGCGGCGGTTATGCTCCATGCGCGTGCGGATCATCATGCCGATCGTGAGATTCCTGCGGCGCGCGCGTTCGGTCGAACCTTTGAGCAGCGCCCACTGGCTCGCAAGGCGCGTGTCGCCGTCGCAGGCCATTTCGATGCCTTTACGGCCGCTGGGGAGACCGAGGCCTGCCAGTTGCGCGTCGCGCGCCTTTTCGAGCCCAGCCAGACGCTGCGTGAGCGTGGTCTTCTGCTCGACGATCTGCGGCAGCGCCTCCATGCCGTCGGCCGACACGAGCGCCTTCTCTTCATAGGCGAGCAGCGACGCGAACGCCTCAACCGTGGCGTGTTCGTCGATCAGTGTGGCCAACAGGGCATCTTTCATTGCTAGGCACCAAAAAAAGCGAGGTTTGCGCGGCGCTCGTTGGTCGAGTGTCAGTTGCCTGACGTCGGCTTCATGAGGTCGCGGGCGGTCTGGATCACGCCGTCGGCAATCTTGCCGGAGTCGATCTGCAACGTGCCGTTGCGGATCGCGTCCTTGATCGACTGGACGTGCGCCGTGTCGATGTCGGCCGAGCCGCTCGCGGCGAGCGAGCGCATCGTCGACGAAAGCGACGAGAGGCTCACGTTCGCGCCGCCTTGGGCGGCACCGGCCGTGCCTGCCGCGCCAGTGGTGGCTGCGGTGTCGGTACCGGCGGCGCTTACGCCGGTCGAATCAGCTTGCGAGCGCGCGAGGCCATCCTGCAGCGTGCGCGGATCATTGCGGGTGGAGGAGTCAACTTTCACGATGGGCTTTCCTGATCGATTTGACCTTGATAACGGCATAGGTCGGGCCGAACTTTAGCGCGAAAATCCCACCGTTACATGCTGTTACGTGTGCTGGCGCACAAAGCCGGAAACGGCCGGATCGGGCCGCCGGGCGGGGCTGAAGCCACCGCGTTCCGGCCCTTACCAGCGCTTACCGGCCCTATATTTGCACCTGCACGGTTCCGGCGTCCTTGACCACGCCCGAGATGATCTGGCCGCCGCTCGTGCGCACGCGCACCTGCTGGCCGGGCTCGGCGTTGTTGAGCGCGCTGCCTTCGGCGGAGATCGTGAAGTTGCTGCCCACGGCGATCACTTTCACCGTCTGGCCGATGACCACCGAAGCCGCGCTGCGCAGCATGTCGGTGCGCAGCGGCAGTCCCGCGGCAATGCGCGCGAGCGCGACAGCGCCCGTCGCCTGGTTGGGATCGGTGATGATGGTCTGCGGCAGGCTCGCGAGGTCGCCCGCGCGCGGCATGAAGTCGGCGGCCGAAAGGGCTTCGCCCGCGCCGATCTGGCGCGAGGCCACGTAGTAGTTCACCTCGACGGCCACGCGTGCGCTCACATAGAGCGTCCACGGCTTCGCACCGATGCAGCGCACGCCCACGGTCGTGTGGCCATACGTGCGTGCGCCCGGCGGCATGAACGGCTCGAGCGAGGTGCACGCGGCGAGGCCGCGCGGAAACACCGGCGCGACCGTGATGTTCACGTGGCCCGGCAAGCCCGCCGACTGCTGCTGCAGGAAGTTGAGCGCGACGGCGCGGATCGATTCGCCGTCCTGCTGGCCCGGCGGCGTGGTCTGCACGTTCGTGGCGACGGCGCTGGTATTGGGAGCGGGCGGTGCGCTGGTGCTTGCGTTGGCAACGTTCGCAGCCGGCTTCGCGTTGGCGACCGCCGCCGCACCGGCGTCCACGACCACAGGGGCGACGCGGTTCGCGGCGCTCGACAGGTTCACGCGCTGAAGCGCGCCCGCGTTGTTCGGGTTGGCCGCCGGCACGCGCATGGGTTGGGCGCTCGCACCCGGCGAAGGAATCGTGACGATGCGCGGCGCGTCGCCTTGGGCCGGGCGCTCGCCGGGACCCGGAATCGTGATCATGCCGTTCGACTCGACGCCCGCGCGCGCATCCTCGGGCACGCCGCGCGAATTCAGATCGGCGTAGCTGGCCGCGCGCAGCGGCGCGGCGTCGCTCGCGGGCGCGTTGGCGGCAGCATTGACGGGCGCCGCCCCGGCAGGCTTCTTCGCGTTGCTGACGAGCAGCGCGTTCATCTGCGCCGCGTCGGAGCCCGCGCGGTCGCCGTTGCCCGCAATAAAGATCTGCCCGGCCGCGCCCTCGGGCTGCGCCGGGGTCTGCGCATGGGCGCTCGCGGCACCCAATGCGCAGGCAATCGCGCACGTCCAGGACGCGCGCCACGACAGCGCGCGCGCACGCCGCTCCAGGCCGGCGTGCGGCCTACGGATAGAGGCAGTCTGCGGCATCGTCGTTCTCCATCGAATGCATTAACACGACTCGCATTCTAGGCGGCGGCCCCCGGGCGCTTGCGTCGAATAGAGGGGCGCTTTACCGGCTATTCGTCCGATTGGTTCTTGCCACCCCCGCCTAATATTCCACTCCATGCGCAAAGGCCTTCGGACCACGCGCCTAACGTTTGCGCCGGTTTCCCCGCCTTTTGGCGAGCCCGCCGCGCTCACGCCGAATCCTTTTCGTTTCACGGAGAACGCCCGATGCTGGACAAACTCGATGCCGAATTCGCCTTTGGGCGCGAAGCGCTCGATGTGCGCGCCACGCGGCAGGCATTGATCTCTTCGAACATCGCGAACGCCGACACGCCGGGCTACCAGGCGCGCGACGTGGACTTCTCGGCCTCGCTCGCGGGCGCACTGCGCCAGCAAGGCGCCGGCGGTACGGTGGGCATGACGGCCACCTCGGGCGGCAACGCCCAGCCGCTCGCCATGGCGCAGCCCGCGGGCGTGACCAGCGGCATGACGATGGCGGCCACGGAGTCGGGCCACATGGCCGGCGACGCGAAGCTGATCCCGACGGGCGGTCCGACCGATGCCTACAAGAGCCAGCTCATGTACCGCACGCCGGTGCAGCCCGCGCTCGACGGCAACACGGTCGACCTCGACACCGAACGCGTGCAGTTCGCCGACAACGCGCTGCACTTCGAGTCCGGCATGACGGTCGTCTCGCAGCAGATCAAGACGATGATGTCCGCGATCACCTCGGGTTCGAGCTGATCGACGCAGGCAGCGCAGCCGGAAAACGCAGTAACGAAGCCATGAACGACCAACGCGCGCGTGACGCGCACCTGATGTGAGGTCAACGAAACCATGCCATCCCTGATGAACATTTTCAGCGTTGCGGGCTCCGCCATGACGGCGGAATCGCAGCGTCTGAACGTGACGGCGTCCAATCTCGCCAACGCCGACAGTACGACCGGCCCCGACGGCCAGCCGTACAAGGCGAAGCAGGTCGTGTTCGCGGTGAATCCGCTCGGCGGCGCGCGCACGGCCTCGGGCCAGCAGGTGGGCGGCGTGAGGGTGACCGGCGTGGTGGACGACCCCACGCCCATGAAGCAGACGTACGACCCCGACAATCCCTCCGCCAACGCGGACGGCTACGTGACGATGCCCAACGTCGATCCGGTGCAGGAGATGGTGAACATGATCTCGGCGTCGCGCTCGTACCAGGCCAACGTCGAAACGCTGAACACGGCCAAGACGTTGATGCTCAAGACGTTGACGATCGGGACCTGAAGCGGAACCTGAAGTACAGCACACCGCAGTAATACAGAGACCAGCGGGCGCGCAACGAAGACACGCCCGCCACCACCACACGCCAAGCACGAAGCGCAATCGAGGGAGAACGCGTTGAGTTCCAGCAACACAACCATCGGCGGCAGCACCGCCACCGTGTCGCAGCAACTGCTCGACACCATGAACGGCACGAGTTCGAGTTCGAGCTCGTCGACGAGCGGCACGAGCGCGAGCGACCTGCAGACCACCTTCTTGCGGATGCTCGTCGCGCAATTGCAGAACCAGGACCCGACCAATCCGATGGACAGCTCGCAGATGACCTCGCAGCTCGCCCAGATCAACACGGTGTCGGGCATCCAGCAGCTCAATACGTCGCTGTCGTCGCTCTCCACGCAGCTTTCGGCTGGTCAGAACGCGCAGGCCGCGCTGCTGATCGGCTCGACCGTGCTCGCCCCGGGCAGCAGCGCCGCCGTGTCGAGCGGCTCGGCGCCACAACTTGGCGTCACGCTGCCGGCGGCGGTGTCGGACGTGAAGCTCACGATCACCAACTCGGCAGGCCAGGTCGTCAACACGCTCGACCTTGGCGCGCAGTCGGCGGGCACCGTGCCGGTGACCTGGAACGGCAAGGACACGGCGGGCAACACGGTCGCGGACGGCACCTACACGATCACCGCCAGCGCGACGACCAACGGCCAGTCCGCCACTGCAACCGCGCTCGTCGCGAGCCAGGTGCAGGGCGTGGTCCAGCAGTCGGACGGCACGGCGAGCCTCTCGCTCGCCAACGGCAAAACGGTCGCGCTTTCGAGCGTCGGCGCCATTCTCTGAACACGATAACCAACGCGAAAAGCGCGGAGTAGACAACCATGGGCTACCAGCAAGGATTGAGCGGCCTCGCCGCGTCGTCGAACGACCTCGACGTGATCGGCAACAACATCGCCAATGCGAACACCGTTGGCTTCAAGCAGAGCACGGCGCAGTTCGCCGACGTCTACGCGAACACCATCGCGACGTCGGTGGGCAACCAGATCGGCCTCGGCGCTTCGCTGCAGACCGTGCAGCAGGACTTCGCGCAAGGCACGATCAACACGACCGGCCAGGCGCTGAACGTCGCCATCAACGGCAACGGCTTCTTCCAGATGTCGAACAACGGCTCGATCACGTACTCGCGTAACGGCGTGTTCCAGCTCAACAAGAACGGCTATATCACCGACGCATCGGGCAACGACCTGATGGGCTATGCCGCCGATTCGACGGGCGTGGTCAATACGGCGCAAACCGTGCCGCTGCAGGTGCCGACCACGAACATCGCACCGGTCGCGACGACGAAAGTCACGGCGCAGGTGAACCTGAACGCGCAGGCCACGACGATTCCGGCGACTTCGACGTTCGATCCGAACGATTCGACCACCTACAGCTACTCGACCTCGATCACGGGCTACGACTCGCTCGGCGGCAAGCAGCAGATCAACCTCTACTACGTGCAGACCGCGACCGGCACGGCCGAAGTCTACGGCGGCGTGGCGGGCGGCACGATGACCGACCTCGGCGCGATGAACTTCGGCACCTCGGGCACGCTCACGGGCACCTCGGGCGGGACCTCGGGCGCGAACAACACCTTCACGCTCACCATCAACCCGACCGACGGCTCCGCCACGGGTCAGAAGATCACGATCGACGTGAGCGGCACGACGCAGTACGGCAGTGCGAACGGCGTGAACAACCTCGCGCAGGACGGCTACCCGAGCGGCACGCTCTCGAACTTCTCGATCGGCGCGGACGGCACCATCACCGGCAACTACTCGAACGGCCAGACCATGGCGCTCGGCCAGATCGTGCTCGCCAACTTCAACAACCCGAACGGCCTCGTGAACCTGGGCGGCAACCAGTTCCAGGAAACGTCGGCTTCGGGCGTCGCGCAGGTCTCCACGCCGGGCAGCACGAACCACGGCACGCTCACGGGCGGCGCGCTCGAATCGTCGAACGTCGACCTGACGAACCAGCTCGTCGACCTGATCACGGCCCAGCGCAACTATCAGGCGAACGCGCAGACCATCAAGACGCAGCAGACCGTCGACCAGACGCTGCTGCAGATGTAACGCGCCTAACCACGTACCGGGCACATCATGGACCGACTGATCTATACCGCGATGACGGGCGCGAGCCAGGCGCTCGAGCAGCAGGCCGTCGTCGCGAACAACCTCGCGAACGTCTCGACCACGGGCTTTCGCGCGCAGCTCGCCAACTTTCGCGCCGTGCCGATGTCGTTCGGCGACGGCTCGACGGTGAACGACCAGACCACGCGCACCTACGTGCTCTCGGCGACACCTGGCTCGGACATGACGCCCGGTGCGATCTCGCATACCGGCAACCCGCTCGACATCGCCATTCAGGGCCAGGGTTTCATGGCCGTGCAGACGGCCGACGGCAACGAGGCCTATACGCGCGCCGGCAACCTGCACGTCGATGAAAACGGCCAGCTCGTCACGGCTGCCAACCAGCAGGTGATCGGCGGCGGCGGCCCGATCGCGGTGCCGCCGGGTTCGGCGATCACGATCGGCAAGGACGGCACGGTTTCGGCCATCGCGCCGGGCAGCCCCGCCAACGCGATCGCCATGATCGACCAGATCAAGTTCGTCAACCCGCCGGCAGGTGCGCTCACGCGCGGCGACGACGGTCTTTTCCACACGTCGGACGGCAACCCCGCCGACGCGGACCAGACCGTGCAGGTTGCGACCGAGTCGGTCGAGGGCAGCAACGTGAATCCGGTCGCGGCGATGGTCTCGATGATCACCAACGCGCGCCAGTTCCAGATGCAGACCAAGCTGCTCTCGAACGCCGACCAGAACGAGCAGACCGCGAACCAGCTGCTCAACTTTAGCTAAGTCATTTCAGGCAAATGAAGGTCGCCTCGCGAAGCGCAATGCGCCGCGGGAGCCGGACCGGGAGAAATACACCGTGAACCGATCGCTTTACATCGCCGCCACCGGCATGCAGGCCCAGCAGTCGCAGATGGACGTGATCTCGAACAACCTCGCGAACGTGAGCACCAATGGCTTCAAGGGCTCGCGCGCAGTGTTCGAGGACCTCATGTACCAGACGCTGCGCCAGCCGGGTGCGAATTCGACCCAGCAAACCGAACTGCCCTCGGGCAGCCAGGTGGGCACGGGCGTGCAGCAGGTAGCCACCGAGCGTCTCTACACGCAGGGCAACCTGCAGCAGACCGGCAACTCGAAGGACGTGGCGGTCAACGGCGCGGGCTTCTTCCAGGTGCAGATGCCCGACGGCACGACGAACTACACGCGCGACGGCTCGTTCCAGACCAACTCGCAAGGCCAGCTCGTGACGGCGAGCGGCTACCAGGTGATCCCGGCGATCACGGTGCCCGCCAACGCCACCTCGCTCACCATCGGCAGCGACGGTGTGGTCACTGTCACGACGCCGGGTTCGGCCAACAACACGACGATCGGCACGCTGCAGCTCGCCATGTTCATCAACCCGGCCGGCCTGCAGTCGAACGGGCAGAACCTGATGTCGGAAACGGCTTCGTCGGGTGCGCCCACGGTTTCCACGCCGGGCCAGAACGGTTCGGGCACGCTCAATCAGGGCTACGTGGAATCGTCGAACGTGAACGTCGTGCAAGAGCTCGTGAACATGATCGAGACGCAGCGCGCCTATGAAATCAACAGCAAGGCGGTCACCACTTCTGACCAGATGCTGCAAACCCTCAGCCAGATGCAGGTCTGAGGTCGAGTTACCTGGTTAATCAAGTCGGTGAAGAATATGTCGCAGTCCGTTCGAAACCATCCTCGCAGCCGCGCACGGCGTCCGGGCAACGCCCGCATGCTCGTGCCGGCTGTGGCGCTCGCGATGCTGGCGGGCTGCGCCTACATTCCGAACAAGCAGCCTATCGTGCAGCAGCCGATGACGGCCGTGCCGCCCATGCCGCCCGCGAACAGCTCGCCGGGCGCCATCTACAACCCGGGCTACGCGGGACGGCCGCTCTTCGAGGACCAGCGTCCGCGCAATACCGGCGACATCCTCACGATCGTCATCTCCGAAAACATCAACGCGACCAAGTCATCGGGCGCGAACACCAAGCGCGGCGGCAGCACGAACTTCTCCGCGCCGGTCGCGGGCTTCGCGCCGGGCTTCTTCTCGCGCGCGAACCTCACGGCTTCGGGCGCGAACCAGTTCGACTCCACGGGCGGCGCGAACGCTTCGAACACGTTCACGGGCGTCATCACCGTGACCGTGACGAACGTGCTGCCCAACGGCAATCTCGTCGTGTCCGGCGAGAAGCAGATGCTCATCAACCAGGGCAATGAATACGTGCGCTTTTCCGGCGTCGTCAATCCGAACACCGTTGCCGGAGACAACTCCGTGCTCTCGACCGACGTCGCCGACGCAAAGATCGAATACTCCGCGAAAGGCGTGATCGACGAAGCCGAGACGATGGGCTGGCTGCAACGCTTCTTCCTGAACATCGCGCCATGGTAAAGATCCGCTTCCATCGTTCGCGCCGCTCGCGCGTGAAGGACGTGCTCGCCGCCCTGGGCGTGGCGTTCGGCTTCGTCGTCGCCTGCGGCGCGCTCGTCGCCTACGCGACGCCCGCACGCGCCGAGCGCGTGAAAGACCTCGCGACCTTCCAGGGCGTGCGCGACAACCCGCTAATCGGCTACGGCCTCGTGGTGGGCCTCGACGGCACGGGCGACCAGACGACCCAGGCGCCGTTCACGACGCAGACGCTCGCGAACATGCTCGCGAACCTCGGCATCTCGATCAACAACACGTCGAGCTCGTCGGGTTCCTCGTCGACGCTCAACAACATGCAGTTGAAGAACGTCGCCGCGGTGATGGTGACGGCCGTGCTGCCGCCGTTCGCGCGGCCGGGCGAGCAGATCGACATCACCGTGTCGTCGCTCGCCAACGCGAAGAGCATTCGCGGCGGCACGCTGCTGCTCACGCCGCTCAAGGGCGCCGACGGCCAGGTCTACGCGCTCGCCCAGGGCAACGTGGCCGTGGGCGGCGCGGGCGCGTCAGCCAACGGCAGCAAGGTGCAGGTGAACCAGCTCGCCGCGGGCCGCATTGCGGGCGGGGCGATCGTCGAGCGCTCGGTGATCTCGCCGGTCTCGCAGCAAGGCGGTCTCCTCACGCTGACCGTCAACGACATGGACTACGACACGACGCAGCGCATCGTTTCGGCCGTCAACAACATGTTCGGCCCGGGCACGGCTTCGCCGCTCGACGGCCGCACGATCCAGGTGCGCGGGCCGGCCGATCCGGCGTCGCAGGTGGGCTTTATCGCCCAGATCCAGGACCTCAACGTGAATCCGGCCACGCCGGCCGCGAAGGTGATCCTGAACGCGCGCACCGGCTCGATCGTCATGAACCAGATGGTGACGCTGGAGAGCTGCGCGGTCGCGCACGGCAATCTCTCGGTCGTCGTGAACACGCAGACGGCGGTGAGCCAGCCCGGCGCGTTCTCCAACGGCCAGACAGTGGCGACGCGCCAGTCGCAGATCCAGTTGAAGCAGGACAACGGAGCGCTCAAGCTCGTCACGGCGGGCGCCAATCTCGCCGAGGTCGTGAAGGCGCTCAACGCGCTGGGAGCCACGCCGGCGGATCTCATGTCGATCCTGCAGGCGATGAAGGCGGCGGGTGCACTGCGCGCCGATCTCGAGATCATCTAAGGGGTGTAACTTGGATAATACGAACAACATCGGCGGCGGCAGCCTCGACCTCACCAACCGCTTCGCACTCGACGTGCAGGGCTTCGACTCGATGCGCGCCGCGGCGAACGCTTCGCCCCAGCAGGGCGTGAAGATGGCCGCGAAGCAGTTCGACGCGGTCTTCACGCAGATGATGCTCAAGAGCATGCGCGACGCGACGCCCGACGACGGCCCGCTCGACTCGCACGACGGCGCGCAGTTCACCTCGATGATGGACCAGCAGCTCGCGCAGCAGATGTCGAACAAGGGCATCGGCGTGGCGAACGCCATGCTCAAGCAGCTCATGCGCACCATGGGTGGTGCTGCCGGCGCCGATGGCGCGGGTGGCGCCGGTGGTGCAGGCGGCGTGGCGGGCGCGATCTCGGGCCTGTCGGGCAAGGACGCGAGCGAAGGCAACCTGGCCATGCTCAACGCGCTCGGGCGCGCCTACGGCAACGCGTCGGCCAACGGCGCGCTCGCCAGCGGCTCGGGCTACAGCGGCAACAGCGCGCTCACGCCGCCGATCAAGGGCAACGGCGACGCCTCGGTGGACGCTTTCGTCGACAAGCTCGCCAATGCCGCGCAGCAGGCCAGCTCGACCACGGGCATTCCGGCGCGCTTCATTCTCGGCCAGGCCGCGCTCGAATCGGGCTGGGGCAAGCGCGAGATCAAGAACGCCGACGGCTCGACGAGCCACAACGTGTTCGGCATCAAGGCGAGCAAGGACTGGACCGGCAAGACCGTCTCGACGGTCACGACCGAGTACGTGAACGGCCAGCCGCATCGCGTGGTGGAGAAGTTCCGCGCCTACGACTCGTACGAAGACGCGATGACCGACTACGCCACGCTGCTCAAGAGCAACCCGCGCTACGCGTCGGTGATCAACGGCTCGAAGAGCGCCGAGGGCTTCGCGCACGGCATGCAGCGAGCGGGCTATGCCACCGACCCGCACTACGCGAAAAAGCTGCTGACGATCATGCAGCGGATGGCCTGAGCGCCGGCCCAACAGCGGGCTGGACGGCTGTCGTCGCGGTTGGCGTCAATTAGGCGACCGCAAACGTTGCCACCGCGCAGTTGCCGGAAGAAGCTGCGCGCGCGTGTTTCATGCAGGGAAAAGGTCCATTTTTTTTACGCCGATCCCTAAACTTTTTCGTCATGTCTGCCGCTAATGCAGGCGAGATGGAAAAGCAATCCGGGCAGTCAGACCGCCCGAACGGCGCGCGCGGAAAGGGTCCGCAGGCGCGCCGGCACGTTCACGAATTTCCGGCAGGCCCATGAATACCGTTCAGTCGAATCCACAGGAAGCAGGCGAGGGCGCGGAAGGTTCCCACGATTTCGGGCGCCGCAATCCCCTCGAGATCGGCGTCCAGCTACGCAATCTCGTCAATCGCGGTGACTTCCTGACCCTCCAGTATCGCGGCGGACAGCTCGTCACGCGCATTCTGGCCGTCAACGGGCGCGAGCGCACTTTCGTGTTCGACTGGGGCGCGATGCCCGAGCAGAACACCGGCGTGCTCGCCGCGCCCGAGTGCCTGTTCCACGCGTCGCCCGACGGCGTGCGCGTGGAGTTCAAGACGGCCACGCCGCGGCGCACCGAGTTCGAAGGGCGCCCCGCGTTCGAAGCCGATTTCCCCGAAGTGCTGTTCTACGTGCAGCGGCGCGAGTACTTCCGCGTCGACACGCCCGTGCTCGAGCCGTGCATCTGCCGAGGCGAGCTGCCGAGCGGCGGCCCGCGCTTCGCGTACGAGGTGCACGATCTCTCGCTCGGCGGCCTCGGGCTGCGCACGACCGACGAGCGCGTGGCCGAGCTCCCGATGGGGCTCGTGATGGCCGACGTCGAACTCGACCTGCGCTCGCACGGCAAGCTGCGCGTGGATCTCGGGCTCGTCGTGCTGCGCTTCATCGACCTGCCCAACGGCGATCGCCGCTATCACATGGGCTTTCGCTTCGACGCGCTGCCCGGTTCCGCCGAGAACACGCTGCAGCGCTATATCACGCAGCTCGAGATGAAGCGCCGCGCACTCGCGCGCGCCTGATCAGCACCGCCTCACCCGCATCACCCGCACAATCCGCATCACCTGGCCGGCGCAGCGCAAGTTGCGCCGGTTCGCCCGCCGCGCGGCCGGCGCGCACGTGGATACACGCACGCGCGCGCTAACGTTTTCGCCCCGGGTTTTACCCCCATCGGGCGCTCAATTTTTGCAGTGCGCTGCCGTTATACCGTGAGTACACCACGCGGTTTGCCAGGGGGGCAGGCCGCTTTCGAGGATCACGCATGTCCAACATTTTCTCGATCGGTCTGAGCGGCCTGCAGGCGGCGCAGATTGGTATCTCGACCACCGGCGAGAACATCAGCAACTCGACCACTGCGGGCTACACCGTCGAGTCGCCGGTGTACCAGGAATCGGCTGGTCAGTACACGTCGAGCGGCTATATCGGCAGCGGCGTCACCACCGCGACCGTGCAGCGCGCGTACAGCCAGTACCTCACGACGGCTGTCAACAACGCGCAGTCGTCCAGCAGTGCGTACACGGCCTCGTACAACCTCGCCACGCAGCTCGCGAACCTCGTGGGCAGCCCGACGGCGGGCATCTCCACCGCGATCACGAACTTCTTCACGGGCCTGCAGAACGTTTCGAACGCGCCTTCGGATACCGCGACGCGCCAGACCGTGCTCTCCGACGCGCAGACGCTCGCCACCCAGATCAACGCCGCGAGCCAGCAGTACGACTCGATGCGCCAGAGCGTGAATACGCAGCTCACGAGCTCGGTCTCGCAGATCAACACCTACACCCAGCAGATCGCCAGCCTCAACGCGCAGATCACGGCGGCAAGCTCGGGCGGCCAGCAGCCCAACCAGCTGCTCGACCAGCGCGACCAGGCGGTTGCGAACCTCTCGCAGCTCGTGGGCGTCCAGGTGGTGCAGGGCAGCAGCGGCTACAGCGTGTTCCTCGGCAACGGCCAGCCGCTCGTGGTGAGCGACCAGAGCTACAACCTCGGCACCCAGCCGACGAGCACCAACCCGTCCGAACTGCAGGTGACGTGGGTGGGCTTGAACGGCGCGAGCGCGTCGTCGCTCGGCACGCCGCAGGTGCTCAACGCGTCCGCCGTGCAAGGCGGCACCGTGGGCGGGCTCGTCTCGTTCGTGCAGAACACGCTCGATCCGGCTGAGTCGCAACTGGGCGCGATCGTCACGAGCTTCACCGCGCAGGTGAACGCGCAGAACGCGCTTGGTCTCACGCTCTCGGGCGGCAGCGGCGGCGCCCTCTTCACGGTGGGCAACCCGATCGTCACGGCGAGCTCGACGAACCCCGACCCGTCGACCTCGGTCAGCGCGACGCTCACGAACTCCACGCAGCCGCCCACCGACAACTACTCGCTGAGCTACGACGGCAGCAACTGGAACCTCACGGACACGACGACGAACAAGCTCGTCGATACGCAGCCGAACGGCACCGCGCCGATCACGATCGGCGGCTTCTCGATTACGCCTACGGGCACGGTGAGCAAGGGCGACACGTTCGCGATCCAGCCGACGGCCGGTGCGCTCGCGAGCTTCTCGGTCGCGACCACGGACCCGGCAGCCATCGCGGCGGCTACGCCGGTGGTCGTTTCGGCCGCCACGACCAACGCCGGCACGGGCACGATTTCGCAGGGCTCGGTCAGTGCGGGCTATTCGACCTCGGCCACGCCGCTCACGCTGACCTATACGTCGTCGAGCAGCACGGCCGGCACGCTGAGCGGGTTCCCGAACGGGACGCAGGTGCAGATCACCGTGCCCGGATCGACCACGCCGACGACGGTCACGATCAGCGCGACCACCCCGAGCGTGAACTACGACCCGAGCACGGGCGCGACGTTTACGATCGTCGGCGCCACGGACTCGAGCGGCGGCACCACGAACAACGTCAGCTTCACGCTGAACGGCACGCCCTCGAGCGGCGACACCTTCACGATCACAAAGAACAGCAGCGGCACGCAGGACGGCCGTAACGCGCTCGCGCTCTCGAATCTCACGTCGAGCACGGCGTTCACGGGCTCGAATACGCTGACTTCGGCGTACTCGGACTACGTCAACACGATCGGCAACACGGCGAGCCAGCTCAAGGCGTCGAGCACCTCGCAGCAATCGCTCGTCACGCAGCTCACCTCGCAGCAGCAATCGGTGCAGGGCGTGAACCTCGACGAAGAGGCGGCGAACCTGCTGCAGTACCAGCAGCTCTATCAGGCCAACAGCAAGGTGATCCAGACGGCGGCGACGCTGTTCCAGACCCTGCTCGGCATTTTCCAGTGAGGCGCTGACCCATGCGTATCGCGACTTCCCAGATTTACACCTCCAGCGTCTCGACGATGGAAAACCAGCAGTCCCAGCTCCTGCAGGTCCAGCAGCAGATCTCGAGCGGCCAGGCGATCTCGAATCCCGGCGACGATCCGCTCGGCGCCGCCCAGGCGGTCACGCTTTCCGCGACCAGCGCGACGCTCACGCAGTACACGTCGAACCAGTCCACGGCGCTCACCGCGCTGCAGCTGGAAGACACGACGCTCTCGAGCGTCAATACGATGCTGACGAACATCAACTCGCTCGTGATCTCGGCGCAGAACGGCTCGCTCAACGACAACGACCGCCAGGCGATCGCCAAGCAGATGGAGGGCTACCGCAACCAGCTGCTCACGCTCGCCAACACGACGGACGGCACGGGCAATTACATCTTCGCCGGATTCCAGACCACGGCGCAGGTGTTCACGAACAAGTCGGGCGGCGGCGTGACCTACAACGGCGACTCGGGCCAGCGCGTGATGCAGGTGGCCGGCACGCGCACGCTCGCCGTGGGCGACACGGGCTCGTCGGTGTTCCAGAGCGTGCAGGCCGTGGGCACGGATATCGTGCCCTCGGGCAGCTTGACGAACACCGGCACGGGCGTGATCAGCGCCGTGACGGTGTCGGATCCTACGCAGGCGACCAACAACGACAGCTACGCGATCAACTTCACCACCGACAGCAGCGGCAATCTGGCCTACACGGTGACCGACAAGACCACGGGCACGACGTCCGCCACGCCGATCGCGTACACGGAAGGCTCGGCGATCCAGCTCGGCAGCGGCATGAGCGTGACGATGTCGGGCACGCCGGTCTCGGGCGACGCGTTTGGCGTCACGCCCGCCACGTCGTCGCAGAACTCCGACGTGTTCGCCAGCATCGACAACATCATCAGCGCGCTGAACACGGCCACGGGCAACACACCGACCGGCGTCGCGAACATGACCAACGCGCTGAACACGGGCTTGACCCAGCTCGGCAACTCGATCTCGAACGTCACCACGGTGCAGGCTTCGGTGGGCGGCCGCGAGCAGGAAGTGAAAGCGTTGCAGACGGTCACGTCGACCAACTCGCTGCAGATCACGTCGAATCTCGACGACATCATGAGCACCAACACGGTGGCGGCGATCAGCCAGTACGAGCAGCTTTCGAATGCGCTCACGGCCTCGCAGAAGAGCTTTGCCGCGACGCAGAACCTCTCGCTGTTCCAGTACATCAACCCCTGACGCGCGAGGCGTCGGGCGGTCGAAAAAAAGCGGACTTCGGTCCGCTTTTTTGTTGCCTCGTGTGATTGCCGCCTGCGCACTGGCGAAGCCCAGGGCTTCAACCCGGCGGGCGCAGCCCGGCGGCCACGCGGCCCATCTGGTCGATGCCGCTGTCGAACAGGCGCGCGAAGTAGGGAATCAGGTTCGGCATCATGAGCTGGATAAGCAGCATGCCCACGAGCATCGTGAGCGCGAAGCCGATCTGGAAGATGCCGATCTGCGGGGCCGCGCGGTTCAGAATGCCGAGCGAAAGATTGGTGATGAGGAGCGCGACCACCACTGGCAGCGAGAGCAGCAGTCCCGAGGTGAGTATCGTCGCGCCATAGTTCGCGATGAGCTGCCAGCCCGACGCGCCCAGCACGCTCGCCGTGACCGGTAGCGTCTGGAACGTGGCGACGAGCGCCGCGAGCATCTGCAGATGGCCGTCGAACACGAGGAAGGCGAGCATCGCCATCATGTTCAGCCACGAGGAGAGCGCGGGCGTGCTGGTGTTGGCCTGCGGGTCGAAGAAGCTCGCGAAGCCCAGACCCATGCCGAGGCTCATCATGTCGCCCGCGGCGGTCACGACGGCGAAGACGAGCTGCATCGTGAAGCCGAGCGCAACGCCGATCAGGAACTGGTTGAGGAGGATCCACACGCCCTCGGCGGAAAACACCGTGACCTGCGGCATTGCGCCGAGCGTAGGCGCGACGATCAGCGTGACGAAGCCCGCGAGCCCGATCTTCACACGCGTCGGCACGGAGCGGTTGCCCACCACGGGCGCGACCGCCATGAGCGCCAGAATGCGCGTGAACGGCCAGAGGAACGCCGTGAGCCAGGCGTTGAGCTGCGCGTAAGTGACCGTGAACATCGTGTGCGGGAAGAGGGGCGCCGAAAGCGCAGCGGCGCGGCCTAGCCTGCGAGCTGCGGAATGCTCGTGAAGATGCGGTGCATGTAGTCGATCATCGTCGTGAGCATCCACGGCCCGGCGATCACGAGCGTGACCGCAATGGCGATCAGCTTCGGGATGAACGAGAGCGTGGACTCGTTGATCTGCGTGGCCGCCTGGAACAGGCTCACCACCAGACCCACGACGAGCGACACGAGCAACAGCGGCGCGGCAAGCAGGAGCGCCACATACATGGCTTCGTGGGAAAGCGTCATGACCATTTCGGGCGTCATGTCAGTGTCCTCAGGTGAAGCTCTGCGCGAGCGAGCCGATCAGCAGTTGCCAGCCGTCCACCAGCACGAACAGCATGAGCTTGAACGGCAGCGAGATCGTGGCGGGCGAGACCATCATCATACCCATCGACATCAGCACGCTCGCCACCACCAGGTCGATGATGAGAAACGGGATGAAGATCGTGAAGCCGATCTGGAAGCCCGTCTTCAGCTCGCTCGTGACGAACGAGGGCACGAGCAGCGTGAGCGGCACGTCCTCGGGGCCTTGCATGGGCGCCGCGTGCGAGATGCGCGCGAAGAGCGCGAGGTCGGACTCGCGGGTCTGGCGCAGCATGAAGGTCTTGAAGGGCGCGACGCCGCGCGCGACAGCGTCGTCCATCGAAATCGTGCCGGCCGAGAACGGCTTGTAGCCGTCGTTGTAAGCCTTGTCGAGCACGGGCGACATCACGAACAGCGTGAGAAAGAGCGCGAGGCCCACGAGCACCTGGTTGGGCGGCGTGGTCGTCGTGCCGAGCGCCTGGCGCAGCAGCGAGAGCACGATGATGATGCGCGTGAAGCTCGTCATCATCAGCACCATCGCCGGCAGGAACGACAGCATCGTGAGCAGCAGCATCGTCTGCACGCTCAGCGAATACGTGGTGCCGCCGTTGGGGCCCGGACTCGTATTGAAGGCGGGCAGCCCCGCCGGTTGTGCCGCTTGCGCGTGCGCGAGGTGCGGCAGGGCCAGGGCGAATGCGCCCGCGCCGAGCATCAACGCGAACGGCAGCGCCGTTCTGGCGATCTTTGCGAGGGTAGCCGCGCGCGCGCGGGCGTCGCCGCCTGCGCCCGGCGCATAAAGGGAACTGCCGTGCATTTACTGCGCTCCGCCGTCGTGACGCATGAAACGCGCGTTGATGCGTTTATTCGCCTCGCTTTTCAGCGCGTCACGAAAGCGCTGAGCGAAGTTGCCCGAGAGGGCGGGGGCGTTGGGCGCAGCCGCTGCGACGCCTGCGGGAAGTTCGCCCGCGGGCAGCGTGTGGAGCAGGCGCACGTTGCCGGGCGCGGCGCCCAGCACGAGCCAGGTGTCGCCGATCTCGACCACAGCCACGCGCTCCTTGCCGCCGAGCGATGCGCCGCCCACGGTCTTCACGAGCGCGTTCTTCGGGCCGTGCTGAAGGCCGAGGCGCCGCGCGAGCCACGCGCAGCCGAACACCACGCCGATCACGAGCGCAAGCCCCAGCACCGTCTGCACAACCGCGCCGAAACCGAGCGCGGGGACTGCGCTGCCGGCGATCACAGCCGAGGCGCCAGACGCCGTTGAGGCCGCGCGGGTGGCTTCGTTGACCGCCTGAAGGTCGGCGGCTCGCGCGCTCATGACCGCGAAAACGGCGGCGCCGGCGAGCGAGAGGTGCACGGCGAGGCGCCACGAGAATCGCAGCACCCGCGCGCCGCGGGACTTGCCCGCTCGCTGCACGTTGGTGCCAGAAGCGGCGCCGGCAACAGCCTGGGGTTTCATCGGTTCAGCTTCCGGATCCGCTCGGACGGCGTGATGATGTCGGTCAGACGAATGCCAAACTTGTCGTTCACGACCACCACTTCGCCCTGGGCGATGAGGCAGCCGTTCACGAGCACGTCCATCGGCTCGCCGGCCATGCCGTCGAGTTCCACGACCGAGCCCTGCGCGAGCTGCAGCAGGTTGCGGATGGCGATCTTGGTGCGGCCCAGTTCCACGGTCATCTGGACGGGAATGTCCAGAATCATGTCGATGTCGTTGGCCGTCTTCGTCGAATCGACCTTCGAGAGCGGCTGGAACACGGCCGCCGGTTGCGCGGCGGGCGCTTCGTTGCTGTTCTGCTCCGCGAGCGCGCTCGCCCAGTCGTCGAGCGACGAGTCGCCGCCCGCGTCCTGCGCGGCGACGTCCATCGCCGGGTCGAGCACCGGCTCGTCTGCGCTCGTGCCGTTTACGTCACTCATATCCACCTTCCTTCATCGTGTCGGCTGCGCTGATCATCTTCTGGACCCGCAACGCGTATTGACCATTGAAAATTCCGTAGCCGCACTCCATCACGGGCACGCCGTCCACCTTGGCGGTGATGTGCTCCGCGACGTTCATGGGCAGCACGTCGCCCTTCTTCATGTTCAGGATCTGCTCGAACGTCACCGGCACCTGCGCGAGGTCGGCCGTGAGCTCGACTTCGGCGGCCTGCACCTGCTTCGAGAGCACGCGCACCCAGCGGCGGTCCACGTCGAGCACTTCGCCTTGCAGCGGCGAGGCGAGCACGTCGCGGATCGGCTCGATCATCGAGTACGGCATGCAGATGTGCAGCGTGCCGCCCGTCGGCCCGAATTCGATCGAGAACTGCGTGACGATCACGATCTCGTTGGGCGTGGCAACGTTTGCGAACTGCGTATGCATTTCGGAGCGCACGTATTCGAACTGCAGCGGGCGCACGCTCTTCCACGCGGTCGTGTAGTGCTCGAACACGAGATTGAGCAGCTTGCCGATGATGCGCTGTTCGGTTTGCGTGAAGTCGCGGCCTTCCACACGCGTGTGAAAGCGCCCGTCGCCGCCGAAGAGGTTGTCCACGACGAAGAACACGAGGTTCGGGTCGAACACGAACAGCGACGTGCCGCGCAGCGGTTTCACGTGCACGAGGTTCAGGTTCGTCGGGATCGGCAGGTTGCGGGTGAACTCGCTGTACTTCTGCACGCGCACCGGACCCACCGAGATCTCGGCGGTGCGGCGCATGAAATTGAAGACGCCGACGCGCAACAGGCGCGCGAAGCGCTCGTTGATGATTTCGAGGCCCGGCATGCGGCCGCGAACGATACGCTCCTGCGTCGCGATGTTGTAGGGCCGTACGCCCTGCTTATCGGAGCCGCTCGAATCGGAATCGACTTCGCCGGTGACGCCTTTGAGGAGGGCATCGACCTCCTCCTGGGACATGAACTCGTCGTGACCCATCGTCATGATGACTGGCCCTCCATCGCGGGATTCATTTCAGCCACGCTCACTGGACGACGAATTCGGTGAACAGCACGTCCTCGACGTGCATCGGCTTTTCGCTAGCCGCCGAAGGCTGCGAGATCAGCACGGCGAGCTCGGTGGCGAGCGCACGCTTGCCGTCGAGCGGCGCGAGGTCGGACGGATGCTTGTTCGAGAGCGCGAGCAACAGGCGGCTGCGGATCTCGGGCATGCGCGCGACGAGCGCGTCCTGGGTGGCCTGGTTGTCGAGCTTGAGCGTGAGGCCGATGCGCAGGTAGTGCGATTCGCCGTCGTCGGACTGCAGGTTGACGGTCATCGGCTCGAGCGCGTAGTACACGGGCGCGACCGGCGGCGCCGCGGCCGGGGTGGCCGGCGCGCTCGCCGTGTGGCGCGACATGAAGAACCACGTCGCGCCGCCCGCTGCGGCGGCGGCGAGGATCGCAATGAGCGCGATGACGATAATGCGCTTCATCGGTCCGGGTTTCGCGCCCTGGGGCGCTGCTTGCTGGGATGCGGTGGTGGTCGCCATGTCGAAAAGTCAGCCTGGGATGCTTGCAAGGGTCCGGGGCGCCGACCTGATGGTCAGTCCGGGCATGCTGCATTGTTCCGGCTTTTGCCTTTCAGCGATGGGAGGAATAGACGGGGGAATTCCGGCTATCTCGTGGTTTTGTTGCGCGCCGCGGCAAGCCGGGCGCGCGATGCGTCATGCGCTCTGGGGCGAACGCACAC
>NZ_JAYMSC010000054.1:0-38098 GCF_038900775.1 Paraburkholderia sp. JHI869 | reverse complement strand
CCACCCCCACCGGAGCCTTGAGCGTCATTGTGGCAACCTCTCCAGGCAGCCCGTTCTGCAATGTTTCACCGGCGATGTTGCTGCTCTGCGAAGCGAAGAACAGAATCATCTTGAGAACCGCCGCCTTGGTCGCACGCGTTCGCGAAATGGGCGCCCCCATGTCCACGGATTCAATTTCTGCAAGCTCGCTGAAGTTGCGGTCGATAACCTCATGCACGCGATACAGCAATGCTTGTCGCTCGTACGGAGTCCAAGAGCTCCACGGGCCCTCGAATGCCAGGCGCGCCGCGCGAACAGCGCGGTCAATGTCTTCCTCGCCGCCGGCCGCCAAATGGCCGCAACCCACACCAGTAGATGGATCTCTGATCTCGAGCAATTGCCCGGACACAGCGGGAACAGTTTGACCATCAATCAACAACCCATGCTGACCTTGCGAGAGAAATCGCATTGCCGCGGCGCTGAGTTGTGAAAGGGAATTGTGACCACTCATACTTTCATCCTCCATTAGCCAACCATGTCAAGCCGACATAGGAGAGCACTGGACGGCCTTTCCAAGACGACCAATCTCTCCTGCGGCTTCGCTTCCTGTCGCTCCGAGTTCAGAATGTGAACACGCCCTTGCCGCCGGACTGACGATTGAACGTTTCGTACGCGAGCGCGGCTTGATTTAGCTTCCACTCACTGGTGAACAAGGCATCGACGTCAAGATTTCGATCGACGATAAAATTGGCGCAAGCCTGCTGCGCCTGAATGGACATGGTCCAAGAGGTCATGACGTTAAGTTGCCGACGCAGCATCTTGCCCACGGAGAGGCTGATCTCCGCTCCAATGCCGACCAGACAAACCGTTCCCCAAGGTCGGACGCAACTAAGTGCATCGACCCCAGCGGATGCAGCACCTGCGGTCTCCAGCGCCATCGTCGCACCCCGCCCTCTAGTGAGCGCACGAATACGATCCGGTGCGTTACCTTCAAGGGGGTTGATGACATAATCCGCACCAAGCTGCTTCGCTTTGGCTCGACGACTTTCGTCAATGTCCAGAGCAATCACTTCCGCGCCCTGTGCCTTGGCGAGGAGGGTTGCCGAAAGTCCGAGCGGTCCCTGCCCGAACACAGCGATAGTGTCCCGTCCGGTTATGCACATTCGTTCAAATGCGCCCCATGCTGTACCGGTGCCGCACGAGATCGCAGCTCCAGCTGCGAAGCTAAGCTGCTCATGAAGCGGCACAAGCGTGTCCGCTGGAACTTTCATGTACGGTGCATGGCCGCCGTGGGCATCCGTTCCGAATACGGTCACCGGCACGGTTTGGCACATTTGCGGCCAACCGGATCGGCAATCTTCACACCCCGCGCATCCTCGATAGTGATGCACCATCACCCGACTGCCGATGCGGGCATGCGGACTCTGAACTCCGGGACCAACAGCTGCCACGATCCCGCAAGGCTCATGTCCACCGATAATGATTGGCGACTCCGGGTTACTCGCGCGTCGATAAAAATGGAGGTCACTGCCGCACATGCCCGACGCCTTGACCTCAATGATGACCTCACCGACGCCTGGCGTCGGGTCTGGAACGTCAACCAGTTCGACCTTGCAGTCGCCACGAAACGCAATTCCTTGCATGGAATTCTCCCTGCTACGAAACGTCAAGACTGAAACTGGGCGCTATGTACGCCGAATGCGTTTCAACGTTTAGAAAGGACCGCCGATCGGGCCGATACGGCCTGCTGTCTGCGCAAAGCGCGCTTCACGGAACCTGCACTCGGCGGGAAACAACTCAGCTTGAGCAATCCGGCCGTCAGAACACAGAGACGTCCGTCCGCCCAGTGGAATCAGAGACGGGCTCACCTGTTGGCACGGACATATTGAGTTCTCTTCGCGCGGGTCGAGCTGTGTTTAGCCACGGTAGGCGGGAAGAGCGCTCCGGCAGGCACGACTGCTCCTGCCGGAGCGTGTTACAGGCTGCGCTTGTGAACAAAACTCAGCCTATTTGTTTCGAACAGGGCTCGGCATCGCGTCGGGCACGGAGTCCGGCAATACGTTAGGCTCCACAGCTTCAAGTGACCGGCGGTTAGTTTCGATGCCGGCTACCGCCATCAACAACGCCACCAGTAGATAGGCGCCAGAAAGCGCTCCAATAACACCGCCGATTCCGTATCCGTCGAACAGCGCCAGCACAATCGCGGGCGACACAATCAACGCCGCTCGACCTATCGCTTGCGCCAAACCACCGCCGCGAAAGCGATACTCGGTCGGAAACAGTTCGGGGTTGAACGCGGAAGCCAAAATCAAAAAGGACGCAACCATCGAAACAAGCAAGAAACCACCTATCATGATGACGATGTCCGTGGACAGGAAGGGATAGGCAGCGCCAAAGGTTGCGCACAACACGCCGAACATCACCAGGCCCCAACGGCGGCCGATACGATCAGCGAGAAAGGCGCAAAGTAGCGGGCCAGCAATCCACCCACCCATCATCGCAGCGTTAAAACCCAGCGAGCGTGTGACGCTCATACCTTGCTTGACGAAAAAGGTCGGCATCCAGCCCGTGAGCGTGTAGGAACCGAACAAGCCAACGACCATCATCACGATTGCCAGCAGCGTGCGTCGGATCACGGGGCGGGAAAAAAGCACGCTAAATGGGACCCACCGAGGTTGCGTTTGAAGAGCGGCAACGAAAGGCGGTAGCTTGCCTGCAAGGCTGGCCTCTTCCTCGATGCGCTTCAGGATCGCTTCTGCCTCCTTGCCCCGGCCAATCCGTTCCAGCCAACGCGGCGATTCCGGCAGCTTGCGTCGCTCCCACCAAACCCAGAGGGTACCGATACCACCGATAAAGAACATGGGACGCCAGCCAAATTTTGGCACTACTGCCAGGCTGACGAGCGAGGTGACGAACACACCTACCCCGGCGAACAGTCCGAACCATGCCTGATACCGGCCGCGCTGCTCCGGCGGTATGAACTCCGTGATCAAGCCAAAGCCCATGACATATTCAGCCCCCATGCCGACGGCCATCACCGCCCGCAATGCAATGAGCCACTGCATGGACGGCGCAAACGCGGAAACCACTGCGAGGCAGCCAAAGATCAACAGATTGAACTGGTAAGCGAATCGCCGGCCAAGCCGATCGCTCAGCCACCCAGCAGCTGCGGCGCCAAAGGTGAGGCCAGCGAATGTGACGGACATGAACAGCGAATTCAGCTCGAGCGTGGACCAGCCAGTCTTGAGCAGCGCTGCCAGTACAGAGCCAGACAATGTATTGTCGAACGAATCGAAGAAGACGCCCATACTGACAAGCCAAAGCACACGCCGATGGAAGGCTCCGATCGGCAAACGGTCCATTCTGGCGCCTGCGTTTACAGAATTCATAGTTAAACTCCGAAGTCTCCGAATATAAATGTCACAGCGCCTTTCATAATCATTGTTTTGTCAATGAATTCCCTTTTCATCAACAATGTGAACTTTAACTACCTAAGCCTTGGTTACTATGCCACGCGCATACGTCACAGAATCCGACTTCGTTCGCTCGAACGTGCCCCCTAGTCAGATTTCGCAAGCGCGATGGCCGCTACTTAGCCCGCGGCTAGTCCAAAAGTACTCGGGTAAACATTTGGATTCCGTCGAAGCAAGTACCACGCCGGGCGGAGCTGGCGATCCACACCGGTTGATCGTGGCTGCTTCGTCGTACGGGCGGCAGATTCATAGACGTTGGCGCCATTCACATTGAAGCCAGTGTGTTTCCAGTCCCTTGGCCCGCGGCGCAGCGGGACCAAGGATCCATCTATACCAATCCGACTGACCTCGCTAGTCGGCGCGCACCTTACACGTCCAGCACCAGACGTTCCGTCATCGATTTTGAGACACAAGGCGCAATAAGTTTGTTGCATGCGCGCTCGTTCGGGAGAAGGAACGAATCACGATGGTCTGGAACGCCTTCCACCACATTCGAAAGGCATGATCCGCAGGTCCCCTCGAAACAAGATGAAGGAATCACGACCCCAACCTCTGCGCATGCGTCGATGATCGACTGCCCAGGAAGGACCGTCACTTCGACATTTGAGCGTTCGAGTCTCACCGTGAACGTCTCGAGTGCCCCTTCAGCGGCTTGACGCGCCCCGGGCTTCGGTGCGAACCATTCGGTGTGAAACGACCGACCAGCTGCTGTCGCCGCCGATTCGAGGTCGAGGAGAAATCCCTGCGAACCACATGCATAAATTTCTGCGTCACCGCTCTCCTCAACCAGTTTCGCGAGATCGGGCCTCCCCGTCTCCGACGTGAAGTAAACGCGCGCCTCGCTGAACGGCCGAACTCGATCGACATGCGCGAGGGTATCGCGGCTTCGCCCCACGTAATCCAGCCGCCATGATGCACCTTGCGCACGCGCGGCTTCGATCATAGGCAGGATCGGAGTGATACCAATTCCGCTAGCAAAGAAGTGATACCGTGTGGCTGGTTTCATCTCGAAGTTGTTCAGCGGCCAACGAACACGTACAGATTCACCCTCGCGCAATCGATGGACGATGTCCGAGCCGCCTCGTCCAGCCACCTCATGGAGAACGGCAATCCGCCAACTTGCCCGATCGGCAATAGGCCCAGTCAACGAATAGGAGCGGACAATGTCACCGGGAAGCACAAGGTCGATATGAGCACCGGGCGTCCACTCGGGTAACACGGTCCCTTTGGGGGGACACAGATTAAGTTCGATGATGCGCTCAGCCAACGGGCGAATCGACGCGATCGTGAGAGCCAACTCTTTATGCCCGGAACGCACGCTGATAGCGGCTGAATCGACGGAACGCGCGATGAATTTGACTGGAAGTTTAGATGGCCCAAGATGGGACCAAGTACTGAACTCGGGCTCACCAGTAACAATGAAGTCGTCCGTCATCGACAATAGTTCTTCTACAGCAATACGAAGCTGCGCGCGAGCCAGTGACGCACCAATGCATCGGTGAATGCCAGAACCAAATGCAATATGCGGGTTGGGCTTACGGTCGAAGTCGATCGTATCCGGGTCAGCAAACTTGGAAGCGTCGCGATTGGCCGCCGAAACCATCAAACCGACCCTCGCCCCCTTGGGGATCAGCGTCCCTTCGATTTCGACGGGGCATGTCGTTCTGCGTCCAACAAGGCGCACAGGCGTCCACGCACGGAGTATTTCCTCAATCGCCTGTGAAATTAGCTTCGGCTCATCCCTGAGGCGCTTTTGATCTCCTGGATTGGATCCGAGATGGCGGATGATGCTACCCAGGGCATTTGTTGTCGTACCATGACCGGCCTGAAGAAAAAGCCTAATGGTCCCAGTGACGTCTTCATGCGAGAGTCTGCGACCGCCAACGGTTTCATTCAATAGCGAACTGATCACATCGTTAGCATCGTAGGGCGCCTTGCGTCGAGCATTGACCACACCGTCAATGTACGCGTAGATCTCATCGTTAGCCTCCTTATGGGTGGCCGAGTCGCCAGCAGCACCTGCGTCGATGACTCTGTTCACGATCGTTTTGATGGTATGAGCGTCTTCGACCGAAATGCCGAGAAAGATGCACTGCACCTGTATCGGCATGAAGAACGTAAATGCCTCGACGACGTCGGTCTCACCGCGAGCGATGCAGCGACCAAGTAGGTCCCTCGCAGCTCGGCGAATGACCGGCTCCAACAGACGAATACGATCCGGGGTAAAAAACCGGTTCAGTAAGTCGCGGAAATCACCGTGAATCGGAGGGTCGACTTCTGCAGGAGCTCGCGGTGGCCTATCAGGGCCGGTGGCCTCGGGAATAGGCGTCTTCTGAGCGCTTGTAAACGTTTGAAAGTCTTGCGCCGCCCTTGTGACATCTTCATAGCGCGTCAGCGCATAAAAGCCACCAAATCTGTCACTCCATGCCACCGGGCATTTTTCACGAAGATGTGCATGGATTTCTGTTGGATCGCCGTGATTTGCGGGGTCAAGGGGATCCCAATCGGGTGTTGGTTTCGACGACATCTCTTTCTCCTTCAGCAAATCTTCAGCGACATACGCGAAAGATCATTACTTGAATTCTCGGGAACATAAATTCCCGTGTGTACGCAGTTGAAGAATATGCGTTCCTTGAATCCGTCCGCTATTCAAGCATGTGAAAGCGGGTCATGGAACGCGAACCAGTAGCGACTGTTGGCGCCGGCTAGTCTTCGAAGCCGATCATGGCCTTCACTTCGAGATATTCTTCGAGACCGAAGACGCCCATTTCACGACCGTTCCCCGATCTCTTATAGCCGCCCATTGGCGCAGCAGGGTTGCTCGGAACACCATTGAGGAAGACTCGCCCCGCGCGGATCTGAGCTCCGACTGCGCGTCCACGCTCGCGGCTTGTGCTAAACACATAGCCACCCAACCCGTACGCCGTGCTATTGGCAATCTGGAGAGCCTCCTCTTCGTTCGCGTACGAGATGACTGCCAGCACCGGCCCGAAAATCTCCTCTTGTGCGATTCGCATCGTTGGCTCTACGTTCGCGAAGATCGTAGGTCTGACGAAGTATCCACGATCGAGACCCTCGGGTCGGCCCAAGCCGCCTGCAATCACGCGAGCGCCCTCACTAATGCCCAACTCGATATACATTTGGTTCCGGTCGAATTGGGCCGCATTCACAACCGGCCCCATCGTCGAGGACGGGTCAAGCGGATCTCCGACCCTCACTTTGTGTGCCTCTTCCTGCAGCAATTCGAGAAGCTCATCCAGTTGACGCTCATGAACCAAGACGCGAGTAGGCGCATGACACGACTGACCTGAGTTGGAGAAAGCACGCCCCACATTCCATTGCGCGGCAGCTCGCAGATCAGCATCGTCCAGAATTATGTTGGCCGATTTGCCGCCCAACTCTTGGCATACTCGCTTGACCGAAGGGGCGGCCGCCTCGGCGACGAGCACACCAGCACGAGTCGATCCTGTGAAAGACACGAGGTCGACGTCCATATGCTTACTCAGAGCGTTCCCTACAATCGGGCCATTACCGTTGACCAGGTTGAACACGCCTTTCGGTACTCCGGCATCGTGGAGAATTTCTGCGAGAAGTAGCGCCGTGACGGGCGTGAACTCACTTGGCTTCAGGATCGTCGTGCATCCTGCGGCAAGCGCATAGGCCAACTTCGTCGCAATCAGCTGCACGGGCCAGTTCCACGCCGTGATCAGTGCGCAAACACCAATCGGTTCACGGCGAACGATGTTACCGTCAAGCCGCGTTTCGAATTCGTACCGGCGGAGTGTTGAGACTGCCTGTTTGAACGAAGCAAGCGCGGCTGTAGTGTGAATCTTCTGACTGACGGGCGTCCCGAGTTCCTCGGTTACCGCTGCCGAGAGTTCATCTTCTCGCAAGTAAAACTGCTCAATGATCCGTTCGAGCAGCGCAATCCGCTCAGTTTTGGACGTCGCGCTGAACGATGGGAACGCGGCGCGAGCAGCCGCAACCGCCCGGTTCACATCTTCGACGCCGCCCAAGGCAACGGTCGCGAAGGGCTCTTCAGTGGCTGGATTGATTAACTTCCACTTTTCGTTGCCTGCGGGCGGAATCCACTTTCCATCAATATAGATATTGTCGTACGACCTCAATTTTCTTCTCCAATCATAGCCACCGCTTGCCTGCCAGAGACAGGTTTGGCTTCCGCCCTGCCTAACCGCACCTTTGGGGGTTTCTCCGCGAGTCACGTAGAAAACGACCAAACACTCATAGCGCCGTCAAACCCCGCTCGGGTGCGCCGGCATCACGCACCGAGCTCGGATAACGAACGCGTGTGACCCGGACCGCACGACGTGCACCGCCGGCGATAGACCCGAATGTTAGGTTTGTCGACGGTTCAGCTTCCCTCGACGATCCGGATGTCTCGATCGGCGCCATCGCCTAGTGCTTCAAGCGCTGCTTGATATGCAGCCCCATCGTGTGTGGCAATTGCTTGCTCCAAGCTGTCAAACTCGATCACGATCGTGCGTTCCTGCAAGCCTTGCTCATACACTTGCTGCGGCACGCCGCGTGCAAGAAAGCGGCCGCCACCGCTCTGAATGGCCGGTCCGGCGAGTTTGCCGTAAGCTGCAAGCGCATCAGCGTTCTTCACAGCTCGATAAGCAGCAATCCAATAGGCTTTCGACATAACACCCTCGATTTCACAGTGTCGTTTCACACTGAAGGTTAAAATCCCGCTAGTGCGGTGAATTAAGCAATCGTCCAAATCTAGGCGATCCGCATCGTGGGCCGCTCCTGGTTGGGCGGAAAGATACGCCACGCGCCATCTTGATGACGAAAGAAGAACATTGCGACCAACCCTGTCGCGGTAAGTGTCTCGACGCACACATAGCGTTCACACGTAGAGTGTCTGCTTTTGAACCGAGTAACATGAATTTGCGCTGAACACTCCGGGGCGAGCCAGTGCTCGACCATCAAACGCAGCGATTTCTCAGCGCTACCCATGGACTACTCCTTCATTGCCCTTGACTCGCAGCCTGTTTGGTTAGGCTGCTGCGTCAGTTGCCACAGCGAGATTCAACCGCCCCGCCTGATCTTCAAGGAGTGGCGGACAACTCAACAAGCCGGAAATTGAAGACTTCTAACTCTGCATTGGACTTCAAGCGCTCGCCTTTAGACTAGGACAGCGCCCGTGAACGTTGAGCCTTCTCTCCAGCGGCACTTAGCAAAAATGAAAGATCTGTACCTGTCGAGATAAAGCGCGCTCCGCGCCGAATGAGTTCTCTGAGAACTTCCGGACTTCCGCTCAAGCCACCAACGCCCAGTCGTTTCCCATGCTTGTCACAAGCCGCCTGGCATCGTGCAAAGGCATCCTTGAGCTGGTCGTGTTGCAACTGTCCGACTATTCCCAATGACGCGCACAAATCATTTGCGCCGACGAAAAGCATGTCCACACCCTCAACTGCGGCAATCGCGTCGACATTCTCGAGCGCCTCGGCAGTCTCGATCATGACTGTTACCATCGTCGCAGCATTCATTGCCTCGAAAAGGTGCTCGGTCGACACGCTCCGAAAGCCGATGTGCGGCAACCCGCCTGTAAAGGAGCGTGTTCCCAGCGGCGGATACTTGGCAGCTTCGACAACGGCCATAGCCTCTTCTGCCGACTGGATGTGGGGTGCGATAACACCAAGTGCTCCGCCATCCAAAACCCGCGAAATGTAGTCCGGTGCGACGCTAGGGACACGCACGAATGGCGTAATACCCTGCCCCAATGCGGCAATGCAGATTTGTGAAGTTGTTTCGATCGAAAAGCTACTGTGCTCAAGATCGACATATAGCGAATCGAAGCCAGCCGTCTTGGCAATGAGTGCAATCTCTGCGGTTCGCACGAGTCGAACCGTCATTGAAAGTACTAGTTCGTTTTCCTTTAGCTTATCTTTTACGGAATTATTGACCAAACCCGTGGCAATGTCGCCCATCGATTAAAGCTCCTCTTATAGAGTCGCATCACGATAAATCGCCGAGAAAGCAATCAATCCGCGCTGCTTCGATAATATGATCATCAACCGACAGTGCCCGGTCAAGCGCTGACTTTTATCCAATAACCTCCAGTTATATCGGATGCCACCCTAATCTGGTTAAAGAAGTAGGTGAAATTTAGACTGACCGTAAGCAGCGAGGATGTCTCTCGCCCCAATGAACCAACAGAGGAGCACAACAGTGAAAGTAGCCGAAGCGGCCAAGGTAGGAACGGGAAACGTCGGGAACATGCGCGAAGGCGTTTTAACGCAGAAGTTCCTGTTGACCGGGGACGACGACACGCCTAACAACTACGTGCTTAATACGGGTCGGACCGGCGCTGGCGGCTGGCAGGCGCCGCGCCATCGCCACAACTTCGATCAAATCCGCTACGTCATCAAAGGAGCATTTCCTTACGCCAAGGACAAGTCGCTCCCGGAAGGATGGATCGGATATTTCCCGGAAAGTGTCTACTATGGTCCACAGGACCGCCCCGAAGGCCTCGAGATGGTCGTCTGCCAATTCGGCGGTGCCAGCGGAAATGGGTATATCAGTGTCGAACGTCGAGAGGCGGCGAACGAAGTCCTGAAGGCAAAGGGCGAATTCAAAGACGGCGTTTTCACATTCTTCGACGAAAACAATACAAAGCACAATCAGGATGGTTTCGAGGCCTGCTACGAAGAAGTCACGGGCAAGAAGCTGGAATACGCGAAGCCTCGATATCAAGATCTGGTATTGATGAACCCTGAAAGCTATGAGTGGCTTCCTGATTTGGAACCTGGCGTCTTCTCTAAATGGGTGGGCACCTTCACTGAAAGAAACACAAAAATCGGATTTTCAAAAATTGAAGCCAATTCAGATTTTTCTGCTGGCATGCAAGACTCAATTGAATTGATGTATCTGATTAACGGTCGCGTGTCCGTAGATAATAAAGAGTACGGTCCGCAATCTGCATTCGAATTCAAAGAAAACGAAGGACCGGTCAAGATGTCTGCGCTTGAGCAGACTGAATTTCTTCGGATCGTCTTGCCCAAGTTCTAGTTTTTGATTTTCAATCATATTATCCGAGGATAACTAATATGCGGTTCGCGCGCTTTTTGCTGGGCTCAAGTGAGCAGATCGGACTTGTTGATCTGCAAAAGTCGGTCGTTCGGCCACTGGGCCCGGCGGTTCAAGACATGGTTCAGTTGATTGTTAATGCGGCGGAACTGAAGTGCGTTCCCGCCGACGGTGAAGAAATCCCCCTTGAAGAAGTGCAACTGTTGGCACCCATCGTTCCTCGACGGAACGTCTTTTGCGTTGGCAAAAACTACCGTGAACACGCAAAAGAGTTTGCGAGCAGCGGTTACGAGGCTGGTGCCATCAAGGGCGCGGAAATCGATGAATATCCCGCAGTTTTCAGCAAGCCTCCTTCAACCATCGTGGGTACTGGCGACGACGTCCATCTGCATTCGCACGTAACACAGTCAGTAGATTACGAGGCCGAGCTTGCAGTCATCATCGGAAAGGCCGGTCGGGACATTAAAGCTGAAAATGCGCTCGACCATGTTTTCGGTTACACAATCATCAACGATGTGACGGCTCGAGACCGTCAGCGACACCACAAGCAGTGGTTCCTGGGGAAGTCGCTCGACACGTTCTGTCCGATGGGTCCTTGGATCACGACTGCCGACGAGATCACGTCGGACGGGCTTGACGTTAAATGCTGGGTCAACGGCGAACTGCGTCAAAATGCCAATACGCGAGATTTGATTTTCTCAATTCCGACGCTTATTGCGACGATTTCTGCTGGCCTTGCTTTGGAACCTGGTGACGTCATCGCTACTGGCACTCCTGCGGGCGTTGGCATTGGCTTTAATCCGCCTCGCTTCCTCACAGCAGGCGACGAGGTAAAGATTTCAATCAGCGGTCTCGGAACGCTCACGAACCGCTTCGTGTAACCGTTGAACTTCGATGCCAAAATGGGTAGCCGGCTCCACCTTGCGACAGGATCGCTAAGTGGAGCCGGTTGACCCATATAGCGGAGCATTGCACAGCCGCCGCCCTGTTAGAACGAAGGCCTAGCGTCGACCGTCGCATCAGCAAGAATTTAGACATAGCACAGGAGGCTTTGTGCCCTACTCGCCCTGACCGTGGCCTCTTTTGGACTCTTTTGAACCTGCATTGGTCGAACTTGTACGATTTCCTTTGGCGTCTCCGTTGCTCGTCGAGTCAGAAAGTGTCCCCCAAGGACCCGAAAGTGGGTCGATCAACTTCACGGAGTCGTTGATCCCGCAAAGTAGTGTCATGGGCTGGAATTCGAGAAGGACGATGGCGAGCACCGCGCCCAATTGGAACATAGCGATCGTCTCCGTGTTATCGCGTTTCGCAAGCAGTTCCCTTTGATGCCTAGCTCACATTCTGGGGGACATTAAGACGAACTCTGAGGTGACTAGTAACTAGCCAGTAGGAAAGCATTTGCGTCCGCATAGCGTGGATTCTATTTCGAATGACAATTCGCGGAGTATGTTCGCATCAAGATCTATAGCAGCGAACAAAACCGGCAACAACCGCTCTTCCGGACGATCTCAATCGTTTCGGGTGACCCCGAGTCACCAGTTGTTGGTGCGATTCTTCAGTTTCTTTGCATTCACTCGATTCGATAGAGGTATAAATTGATGAAAATTGGATACGTTGGCCTCGGCGCATTGGGAAGTCAACTTGCCCGCCGCTTCATCGGCAATGCGGAACTTTGGGTGTGGGATATCAGCGCCCATTCGCGTGCTGCATTCGCTCAGGAATCTGGGGTGCGCGTCGCAACCTCTGCATTTGAGCTTGCCCAACATTGCGACACCGTTTTCGTATGCTTGCCCCGGAGTTCCGATGTTAGAAACATGGTGTTTGGCGACAACGGCCTTGCCGCCGGCTTGTCACCTGGGTCTCTCGTGGTCGACCAAACTAGCGGCGTGCCCGAAGAAACGAGACAAATCGCTAATGAACTGGCGAAGTGCGACGTTGCCATGATCGATGCAGCCGTCTCAGCAAGCCCGCATATTGTGCCATTGGGCGGTGCGACCCTGATGGTCGGTGGACCCGACCAGTGTTTTGAACGGGCGAAGCCTGTGTTGAGCATCATTACGGAAACAATCTACCGATGCGGTACTCGCGTTGGAGATGGCCAAGCCATGAAGATTGTGAACAACGCAATGAACGCGACAACTCGACTTGGAACGCTCGAAGTTGCTGTACTTGGACGCAAAGCAGGCCTCTCTCTCGCAGATATGGCCACCTTCCTCAATCGAGGTATGGCGCGGAATCAGACCACAGACAAGATGCTCCCCGCGCTCGCCGAAGGTAAGACTTCGACGAATTTTGCCTTAGCGCTGATGTTGAAGGACATCAACCAGGCTGTGTCGCTGGGCACATCGATCGGTGCGCCCATGTACGTCACGAGTATTGTACGAGGACTGCTCCAGATTGGCGCGAATGCGCTGGGTGCAAACGCCAAACTCGAGGATATGGTGGGAGTTATCGAGAGACTTGCGGGCACGCGTCTGAGTCCCCCTGTCGATGTGTCGCCGTCGAAGGCGAGCGAGGCGATTGACGACTCATCGTTGCACCTGAGTGGTCCCGAACAACGGCGCGTCGAAGAAATGCTTGAATCCGCGATTATGGCTCTCTGCCTGCACATCACGTACGAATGCGCCGTGGTCGGGCTCAAGTATGGACTTCCAATGCAGGCGATCTCTAATGTCGTGAACAAAAGCTCAGGCTGGAGCGAAAGTTCTCGATCGCTTCTGCCGGCACTCGCCGCCGGACGAGATGTAGAGCCAATGGACTTAAAGGTTGCTCTCCGAGATCTCAACCAAGCGTGCTCCCTCGCAATTCGCTTGGGTGCGCCTCTGTCGATTGTGAATGCCGTTCGCTCCATCTGGTTACATGCGTCTAATCTCGGTGGAGCCAATCAAACATCGATCTGCCTACGGGACTTTTATTTTGCAGCGGCGGACGTAAACTCTGCCGTTTACCACTGATTCTAGGTTTTGATAAAGTACACGTAGGGACTGGGTTTTAGGGCGGGGCGTCCCCCCGCCCCTTCGCCCCTCTTGGTGGCACAACGCCGCAAAGGTCGAAAATAGCGATGGCGGGACGGCATCCGAGAGAGTGACCCGGGAAACCCATAGCTGCAGCCTTCACGCTTTAGCGTGCCTGTTGTAAAGCCGTGAACACCCGCGGGACGTGCCCTCGAAATAGCTAGGCTGGACGGGTCAACCGAGTGCTGCGCGTAGTGCCCGCAAGAACTGTGCGCCGAGTTCCTCCGCCAGTTCCTTGGTCAGGCCTGCGACGTAACTCGCGAGCGATCAAGATGTGTACCTGCTCTGTAGTGCGATTCGTACACACCCTACGTGCGTTTGTATCCATAGCCTTCCAGGCTCGAAATCACACTTGATACGGCCGAATTGACTGCGTCCCAGAGATGCTCGAGTTTTTCTCTGGCAATCGAGAGCGGCAGCCGGGAGGCCACCAGCTCCAGAAAATAATTCTCCATATCTCCGGCGGAGCGCCTGACCATCTCGATCTTTTCCATCAAAAGCTCTGGCGAAAATGGAACAGCGCCCGCCGTGACGTCCCGACTGGGTTCGCGCAATTCGCTCCCCCGAACATCAAGAATGACGGTGAGAGGAGCTAAGTCCAATGGGACAAGCCTGAATGCAGCGGGCCATGGGGCATCAGCCAATCTTCGTTGGTCGCCATTACGGCATGCAAACGGTCGGACACCCTTAGTGGACAGCGATGGCCGCGCGGGGTCGAAATGCGTCCGCCGGACTACGCACAGCTACAGTGCGCAACCGGTGCATACAACCAAGTACGCCGGCATCAACCATGCAAATATGGATACCCCAAACTACGCAGATGACGAAGCTCCACTGATCAATCTCCCCATGCTCCTCCGACCTTTCAGCAAAATCGGATCAACGTCCGACAAGCTTCAAGCTCTGCTCGGTGTAGCGATTGCCCTGAACTTTCGAAAAGATGGCATTCAGTTCGTTGATCTCGTCGGCAGTGATTTCCACATCGACAGCCCCTACGTTTTCCTCGAGTCGATGGAGTTTGGTCGTACCTGGAATTGGCACAATCCACGGTTTTTGTGCCAGTAGCCAAGCAAGTGCAACCTGCGCAGACGTTGCACCCTTACGTGTGGCGATCGCTCCAATCGCAACGACGAGTTGCAGGTTGGCCTCGCGCGCTTCACCTTGGAATCGTGGAAGCGTGCGGCGAATATCGCCGTCCGTGAAAGTCGTGCCTGTATCAACCGCCCCGGTCAAGATGCCCTTGCCCAGCGGGCTAAACGGAACGAACCCAATACCCAATTCTTCCAGCGTCGGCAGGATTTCCACTTCGGGTTCGCGGGTGAACAGCGAATACTCGCTTTGCAACGCGGTCACGGGTAGTACGGCATGTGCGCGGCGAATTGTCTGGGCGCCGGCTTCCGACATGCCAAAATGCTTGACCTTGCCCTCTGCAATCAGATCCTTAACCGCGCCAGCCACTTCCTCAATTGGCACGTCGAGATCGACGCGATGTTGATAGAACAGGTCGATACGATCCGTCTTCAAGCGTTTCAACGACTGCTCGGCGACAAGCTTGATCCGCTCGGGGCGACTGTCCAATTCGCCTGTTCGTGCGTCGCCATCCTTCCATCCAAACTTCGTGGCAAAAACCACCTCATCGCGGACTGGAGCAAGTGCTTTCCCCAGTAGTTCCTCGTTGATAGCACCATAGGCTTCCGCCGTATCGAAGAAGGTCACGCCCATATCATGCGCTGACCGGATTAGCTTGATCGCCTCGCGTTCGTCAGTCGGTGCGCCATAACCGAAGGAAAGGCCCATGCAGCCGAAGCCCAATTCGGACACTTCCAAACCATTTTTTCCCAAGACTCGCTTCTTCATTCAATTTCTCCTATTCATAAAACACGACTACGACGCGAAAGCGCCACGTTGTACCTCACCGAAACGCGCGGCCATAACGGCGACAACGGCTGCGACAACGAGTACCGCCGCGCTCGCGCCGAAGGTGGCTTGGTAGCCACTCGTGTCAAAAAGGACGCCACCGACAGTTGCGCCGAGCATGATGGCAAGCTGCACAATCGCTACAAGCAACCCACCACCGGCTTCCGCGTCCTGTGGCAGCGTGCGCGCCAACCACGTCCACCAGCCAACTGGTGCCGCCGTCGCAATCAGCCCCCAAACTACGAGCAGAACGGCGCTCACAGCTACCGAGCTACCGAACTCAACAAGTGCTAATGCGATCACTGCCATTAAGACCGGGATGACAACCAACGTCCGATAAAGCCCACTCTTGACGAAGGCGCCAATCAGAGTTGTCCCGATGAAACCAGCGACGCCGATCCCAAGGAGCATCAGCGAAAGCGTTGTAGTGTCGACATGAGCGACCGACTCAAGGAACGGCCGCAGATAGGTGAATAGCGTGAACTGCCCCATGAAGAGCAGCGCGGATGCTGCCATGCCCAGGGCAACCGCAGGCCGCGCCAATAGCTTGAAGGCGTTCCCGGACGTTGACGCCGGCTCTACGTTCATTGAAGGCAATCCGATTAGCTTCCAGCCGAAAGCGATGGCCGCAACAGGAACGACGCAGAAGAACGCCAAGCGCCACCCAACGATTCCACCAAGAAAGCTACCCAGAGGTGCGGCAAGCACCGATGCCAGTGCATTGCCGCCGTTCAAGATCGCCAAGGCGCGAGGAACGTGACGATCTTCCACCAACCGCATCGCCGTCGCAGCGGACATCGACCAGAAGCCACCGATGGCGACTCCGATCAGCGCCCGGCCTATCATGAAGATGACGTAGTTCGGTGCTAAGGCGACAACCGTACCTGAAACGATCATCAGCAGCGTCAGTGTCAGCAGCAACACCTTGCGGTCGAGCTGACCCGCTAGTGAAGAAATGGACAGACTGGTCAATAAGGCGAACGCCCCGGAAATCGCAATCGCCTGTCCAGCGCGGCCTTCACTGATGCGAAGGTCAGCCGCGATGGGCGTGAGCAGGCTGACAGGCATGAACTCGGACGCGACCAAGGCAAACGCTGCCAGCGACATCGCAAGGACGGCACCCCATGCTTGCCTGCTTTCGGACGGATTCGGCAGGTGTGTATTTTCTGGCATGTGTCGTTTTCTCGACTACTTGTTCGACGCCGCGTTCTTCTTGGAAATCCAGCCCAAGAGAAGATCCGCAATTTTGAGGTTGTTGCGATCCATAATCAGCAGGTGACTATTGCCCTTCATGCCGTGGTCGGGGAGGTACAGCATCGTCGCGTTGCCACCTACGGCATTGACCTCCGAAACAAACCGTTCGCAATCGGTATACGCGGATTGCCAAGTGAAACCTTCGACCGTACTTTTGGCATCAAGATGGTCGCCAAAGACAACAAGAGTCGGAATCGCAGCAAAGGTCTTCATCTGCGCTGGAGTCCAGGCGGTGTCGTGACAGGTGCCCGGCTCAATCAGGATCATCTTCTTGACGTTCGCGGAGTCGGCCAGCGCGGCGTGCAGCGGATAGGCACCTCCTTCCGAATGACCTACGACGACAGCGCCACCCAGTTCCCTCGAAAGGATGGCCAGGTTCGCGTAAGTGGGGTTGGGCTGCGGCAAACTTGCGTTGAAATCTGGAATGGACTGCGCCGCAAGGGCGTCGAGGGCCTCGACGGGGAACTGCGTATCGGCGAACGGCTTTCCATTGCGAATGCCAATCCGGAACTGTGCCAGTCCGTCTTCCTGTGAGATACGAAAGGCATTGGGTAAGGCGGTCGGAGGCTGCTTGCCTGTGCGAACGTCGTTGTAAGTCGAAATATCGACACCCGAGCGAGCACGCGACGATTGATCGACTACATAGGTCGCGTGGCCTTTACGAACGAAATACTCGTACCACCCCATCCTGCCATCGGGGGTCGTGTCGTACGTCTTGCCGCTCAACGTGGCTCCATGCACCAGGACAATAGGCAGTCCGCTGGTGTTCTGAGGAATCATGTAATCGACGTACATCTGGTCAATCGTGATGTGACCGTCTTGCGCCGGCGGAACGCCAGTAATGCTGGAGAGTTGTTCGCGTGTCTGGTCGATGCTTGTGCCGCCGATAACCAGACTACCGCGATCTTTCAGCACCAGTGGTTTAGCGCTCCGCTTCACGTCCTGCACTTGCTGCGCACTGGCGATGGACGAAAAAAACAGGGCGAGCATGAGCGATGCCGCGTACGCGCTGATGATGTTTTTTGAGGCTGATTTCATGATGGATATTCCGTTGGTTAGTTGTTTTGATCTCGTTACTTGGGCCTCGAATCAATGACCTTCGCGGCAACCGCTACCGCGCCATAGGCATTGGGCCAGCCAGCGTAGAACGCAATCTGCGCGATGACCTCCCCAATCTGTTCGGCAGTGAGTCCGTTATCCATCGCCCTGTTGAGGTGGAATGCCGCCTCGTTTACCTGTCCGTTGGCGATCAAGCTGCTGACGGTCACAAGGCTGCGGTCGCGTGGAGACAAACCCGGCCGACGCCATACGTCATGAAAGAGCGGATCGTTCATGAAGTGCTCCAGAGCCGGCGAAACTGGCCGGACATCTCGCGCAACAATTTCCGAGCGACGAGCTTCGGTTTTCTCGTCGATCGGCAAGAGTCGTGGTGAAGCGGGAGGGAGTTGGTCGGCGCCGATGTGCCGCTCGGCAAAAACTTTCGCCGTTACCGCAATCGCGGCCTTTGCGTTTCCGAGTCCGGCATAGAACGCCAGATGCGTAATGATTTCCGAAATCTCAGACGGCTTCACGCCATTGTCGAGAGCGCGATAAAGCTCCGGGCGCAACTCGATCGTCTGATTTCGCGCAATCAAGGTCGCCAACGTAACGATGCTTCGGTCACGCGGCGATAGCTGCGGTCGTTTCCACAGATCGTTCTCAACAGATTCGTTGATATAGCGAGCGAGCGCAGGCGATACCGCACTCACATTCACCTCTGCGTTGGAATCCGGTTCATGCCGGGGAGCCGTCTGCGCGTTGGAAATATTCATTGCACCGAGCCCTAGTAAAAGGAAGGTCAAAGTTTTTTTCATGCTTTGGGATCCCTGTAATTGCCTGGAACTGCAATCATTCGATGAAGCGTTGCGTAACCCGATGCCGACCGGCTCAGTAAACCCCCATGGAGTTCCAGAAATCGCAATGGTGGCGCTTCGCAAATTCGATGGCCGCCACGCTGCGATTTTCGGGCAGCATGAATTGCATCAGGCTTGGTTGCGCGCCCTCAAACCTCGGCCAGTCCGTCCATCGCGCCGTGCTGCTCGCGGATGTCCAGAAATGCACCATCTCGTCGGACAGCTTCTCCTGGAAGCTGTTCAGCTTGACTGGAGCACCGACCTTCCCGCCGTGGAAGCCGGGGAAGATATAAGAAAGCTCGAAGGTATGTGCTGCACCCAGCGGATAGGTCGTTGGAGGAATGTAGGACGGGGCTGTCCTGTCGTTGAACTCATAAGCATGAACCGTCGTCTTTTCCGATGCCCATTTGTCGATCATCAAAGCTGGACACGAAAACAGATAATCCGTCGCGGCGGCGGCATAGGCTTCGCTGGGCGATTGATAGTCTGCAATCGGATATTCGCGTGCGACCAACCTTGACTTATCTCCAAAGAATGCGCCAAGTCCGGTGTTGTAACCCTCTTCGGTCATCGCCTTTCCCGTCGCGTTCTCCGGTAGAGCCGCAAAAAATGTCCCTTCATTGCTGGTCGTGCCGTTGACGATGGTGACCGGATTGAATTTCCCTTCCCGCAGCGCATCGCCGGGCTGCATGGGCATAAAGTCGCCGTCGATGATCGTCTGGTTGACGATGTAGTCCTTCTGGTGAGCGAGGATTTGATCCACGCTGAGCCTGCGGAGGCAGGCGGCGCTCTGGTCGCTGCAGCCCGCGGCAGTGGCGAAGCCGGAGCCGATCTTTCTGGCGTATTCCACCGGGCGCGTCGCACCAAAATAGGGATGCCGGATGATTTCGGCGCCGCCGCTCATGATGATCGCGTGCTGAAATTTTCCGGCCGCCCAGGGGGAAATGATTTGCGCGAGGACGCTCGTGCCCCCGGACGACTCCCCGGCGATGGTCACGTTGTCAGGATCGCCGCCGAACTTTTGGATATTGCGGTGAACCCAATCCAGTGCGAAGGCTTGATCCATCTGGCCGTAGTTGCCAAAAGGATGCCGTTCGCCATCAATGCTGGGATGCGAGAAAAATCCCAACACGCCAAGGCGATAGTTGATTGTGACGACAATCATCTTGCCATCAACCACCAATTTACTCGGATCATAGTCGGCTGCCTGTCCAACCGTCAGGTTGCCGCCATGTATCCACACGAACACGGGCAATGAACGCCGTTCCTCTGTCGAGCGTGGGACATAGACGTTTAGATAGAGGCAGTCCTCGTTCCCCCCCGCGCTTGCGAATGCTCCGAGATCACCGTTTTGCGGACACTCGTTAGAAACCTTGTTCGCCTCCAGCGGCTTCTTCCAAGGCTTGGGTGCCTGTGGTGGACGCCAACGCAAATCGCCTACTGGCGGGGCTGCGTAGGGGATCCCGAGAAAGGATGTCATCTTGACATCGCTAATGCCGCGGACTGGCCCGCTATCGACATTGAGGACAGGGGCAGTTTGCGCCTTGGCGACCGACCCCGTCGCCAACTGCACGCACAAGCCAATCGCCATAAAAAGGTGACCGATTTTTGCAAGTGCGCTGGATGCCGAAAGGCTACCGGGCATTGTATTGCTCATCGCTGACCTTCTCCATCCATTCGACGTTCTCGCCATTCACCGTGGTGCCGCTAACTGCCAGGTGCGTCATCGCGGTAGTAGGGGTGGCACCGTGCCAGTGCTTGACACCTGGCGGGCACCACACCACATCCCCAGGATGGATCTCCCGTATCGGTTTTCCCCATTCTTGATAAAGCCCCACGCCGGAAACGACCATGAGGTACTGTCCTTTGGGGTGGGTATGCCAATGCGTGCGAGCACCCGGCTCGAACGTCACCAGGTTGCCCGCGGCATTGATGTCGGCGTTGGCCCGCCAAACCGGGTCGATTCGCACTCGTCCAGTGAAATAGGCAGCAGGAGCAACGACCGAGGGCTGACTACCCGCGCGCATGATCTGCGGCGGAGCGGAAGCTGGAGCAGTGCTCGCCAGAGGCTCGGCCGCATTGCTTATGGCAGCATGAAACACTGCGACGTACAGGGCGACTGTCAAGAGCGATGACGTTTTCATGCTGTCCGCTTCCATTCCTGACTCGAGCTCAGAGTTCTTGTGCCGTCGGTCGGAAGACGATTTCGTTGACATCCACGTCTTCGGGTTGGCTGATCGCGAAGGCCACCATGCGGGCGTAGCTGTCGGGCGAGATGCCGACCTTGCCCACATAATCCGCATTCGCCGATTGCATATCCTTATCGCTGATGTGGTCGAGCAGTTCGGTCTTGACCGCGCCCGGCGAGATCAGCGTCGTTCGGATGTTGTAGGGCGTCACTTCCTGGCGCAGTCCTTCCGACAGGGCACGAACCGCAAACTTGGTGGCGCAATAGACCGCAGCACTCGGGAAAATCTTGTAGGCCGCAACGGATGCGGTGCTGATGATGTGGCCAGACTTCTGCGCCTTCATGTAGGGCAGCGCGGCGGCCATGCCGTGAAGAACGCCGCGCAGATTCACGTCAATCATCTGGTTCCATTCATCCACTTTCGCCTGTTCGACGAGCGACAGCGGCATGAGACCTGCGTTGTTGACCAGAACATCAATGCGGCCAAAGGTTTTGACGGCGGTATCCACGAGCTTCTGCGTGTCTTCCAAGCTAGTCACGTCGGTGGAGACGGCCACGGCCTTGCCGCCTTTGCTCGTGATTTCGGCAGCGACTTTCTCGATGCGGTCAGTACGGCGTGCCGCAAGGACGACGCTGGCGCCGAGTTCCGCCAGATGACGGGCAGCCGCCTCGCCCATGCCACTGGATGCGCCGGTGATAACGACGACTTTGCCTTCGATATTGCTGCTCATTTCATTTCTCCGAGAGATATTGTTCATCAGTGACGTGTTCCAACCATTCGACGTTCTTGCCGTCTAGCGCTTCCTGCACCGCGATATGCGTCATGGCGGTGGTCGGTGTGGCACCGTGCCAGTGCTTGTGTCCCGGCGGGCACCAGATCACATCGCCCGCGCGAATCTCGACGATCGGCTCGCCCTCGCATTGAGTCCAGCCACAGCCGGACGTGACGATCAGCGTCTGACCGAGCGGGTGGGTGTGCCAGGCCGTGCGCGCGCCGGGCTCGAAAGTGACGCTGGCGCATGAGACGCGTGCCGGTGCCGGTGGGGCGTTCAGCGGATCAATACGGACAGTGCCAGTGAACCAATCCGCCGGGCCTTTGATGGAGGGTTGTGATCCGGCGCGTTTGAGTTCCATGAGAGACTCCTAATTCAAAATGGGTCGTATCCCGGCTTCTTGTAGAGTTCAGCCATGTTTTTCTCTGTGTCCGGGCGATAAACCGTGTCCATCCGGTCTTCCGGCTTAATTTCCTCGATGGCGACGGACACTGAGTTCGCGCTAGCGTTGCGAGTCTCAACCAAGGCCTTCACGATGCCGTCGGTGAGTCTTGTTTGTGCTGCCCGGTCTTTCCCAGCCAGAGCCTGACGATCACATGGGGCATCGTTGACCTCCTGATGCGTTGCTCGGTTGAGAAGGAAAGGCTGGCTGCCCACTTTCCCGAAGAATTGCTTCCAGCCGCGCTGCGCGTTGCGCCAATGCCAATCAGGGGCAGAAATAGGGTTCCATGACCGGCTCCCATCTCGAAACATCGATGTAGGACGAGGAGCATGGTTCTGACGGCCGACTCCCGGACAGGCAGCCAGCGTCTACCGGACTAGCTTCAGGCTGGCGCAACCCATCCGATAAGGCCCAGCTTCGCCGCAGACCGGCGGCATGGGATCAATGGCACTTTATTGCCTGCGCGACTAGTTCGGAAGATAGTAAAATCAGCACACTCATGTGAACGTGGTGCACCAATGCCGAAAGAGAATCTGAGCGATCTACAAGCGTTTGTAGCGGTGGCTCGTGAACGCAGCTTCACCAAGGCCGCCGCCCAACTCGGTCTGTCGCGTTCCGCATTGAGCCACGCCATGTTGGCTTTGGAAGCGCGCCTCGGTGTGCGGCTACTCACGCGCACCACCCGCAGCGTTTCCACTACGGAAGCTGGAACACGGCTGTTGAACACCGTCGCGCCGCGGCTCGACGAAATCGAACTGGAGCTGGGGTCGCTGAGTGCAATGCGAGGCACGCCAGCCGGAACAGTGCGCATCACGGCACATGACCATCCCGTCGTGACCGTGCTTTGGCCGCGCCTTTTACCACTGTTGAAGGCGTACCCCGATGTCCGGATCGAGTTCAGCGTGGACTACGGATTCACCGACATTGCTGCTCATCGTTTCGACGCTGGCGTACGATTCGGCGATCAAGTGAACAAGGACATGATTGCCGTGCGCATTGCGCCGGACCTACGCATGGCCGTGGTGGGTACCCCTGCATACCTGGCAGATCAACCGTTACCGGCGACACCACACGACCTGACCAAGCATCGCTGCATGAATTTGCGCCTGCCTACTCACGGCGGACTGTACGCCTGGGAGTTCGAGAAGGATGGGCAAGTAATCAGTGTGCGCGTGGAAGGTCAGGCCGTGTTCAACAATACGTTCTTGATGCTGCAAGCAGCGCTGGATGGCATGGGACTGACGTATGCACCACTGGACATTGTGCAACCTCACATCGACGCGGGACGATTGGTGCCGGTGCTTGAGGACTGGTGGCCGTCATTTCCCGGCTACCATCTCTACTACGCCAGTCGCCGGCAGCTGCCTCCCGCATTGGCATTGGTGATCGACACGCTACGCTGGCGTGAGGAACCCCCCCGCGTTGCCAAGCGGCGAAAAGAGTAGTTAGCCGATGGACGACCTACGCTGCCGTCCAATTTCCCAGGACACGCCGCTGCCGGGTATGCAAAACGCTAAAAGGTTCAATTTTTGAAAGCGCTCATTTACCGCTCATTCGGCGCACCCATCAAGCAGCTTGATCTGGAAACACTTGATTTGCCGCCGGTCAACCCTACGCAGATGCGCGTCGCTATGACCGTTTCGCCGGTTAATCCGTCCGACCTGATTCCGATTACCGGCGCCTATTCGCACCGCATTCAGCTTCCTGCCGTCGCAGGCTACGAAGGCGTTGGGCGGGTGATCTATGCACCCGAAACCCACACCGAACTCATTGGTCGACGTGTATTGCCGCTGCGCGGCACGGGCACTTGGCAATCCTACGTCGATTGCAGCCCCGACCTTGCTGTCCCGGTGCCCGACACCATCAGCGATCTCGTCGCAGCGCGAGCCTATATCAATCCACTAGCGGCCTTGACCATGCTGGATGCTTTCCCGGTAACCGGAAAGCGAGTGCTATTGAGCGGTGCGGGATCAACCTGTGCGGAGCTTCTCGGACGATGGGCGCAGGAGCAAGGAGCCGTCAAAGTTCAAGGTATCTATCGCTCCGACAACCGCGTGTCACGGCTTGTTGCCTGTGGCATCCAGCCTGTCTCCATGAACGACTTGCATGCGGTAAAAGCAGCGGCGAGCGAAGCTGATCTGGTTTTTGATGCCTTGGGCGGGCCGGTTGGCTCAATCGTGATTGATGCGATGCGCGATGGCACGGTTTTCGTCGGCTACGGCCTGCTCTCCGGGCAGAGCATCCAGCCATCAGGTACACCCCGTGCCAGTTACCGGCGATTTCACCTTCGGGATTCCTTGGTGACGATGACACCCGGCACATGGCAGAGACAGTTTCAGCGCTTGTGGCACGCCCTGCGCGACGCCGATCTGCCGCCTGTCCAAGTCTTTGCCATTGACGATTGGCAACGCGCGGTGGAGCAAACCGCTCGACCCGGAGCGGTAAAGCCTGTGCTTCGTTTTGGCTAGCCAGGCTGGGAGCTGTGCTCCCTCGAGTGATCCTCCACGCGCTTCTTGCACAACTCCTCGACGCGGTGCGTTCTGCCCGCTTCGGCCGTGTCTGCGGCGGGGGCGCCTCCCCTGCGCACTTGGGCCAGCCACTGCGCCAGCGAGCATACCTGCCCTACGGTCACTTCCACAAACAGCCCTAGCGACGGCTTGCGAGGCTGTCCAGCTGTCCGATACTGGCGTTCATTTTCTTTCTGCTCAAGCCAGTTCCGCATTGTGATGCCTCACGATTCCGCGATCGTGCCGTTTCTTGAGCTGTTTGGTAGGGCGCGTGCTGGACTGAATGTTCCGGCTCGAGTGCTCAATACAAAAATATTATCGAACCGTCGCCCGCGACAGTTCAGTTCGACGCACTTTCCCCTCTATCTCTGTTCCGCGACCCGCCACCATCAGCCTGAGTTCCACCAACTGCTACTGAGCGCGTATCGGCCGGAGCAATCCGCCTTGTCGCCCACGTGGGCAGCTTAATTTCGACACTGATCACCCGCACATCGGAGTTAAGCACCTAAGGGGAGACTCCGCCGGCGCCGTAGCGTTCTCAACCAGTCGTCCCAGGCTGTAGTCGCATGCTTGCGGAACTCGTCGTGGTCGCCACTGCATTCGAAAGGTTCGTCAATCGTCCTACGATTTTCGAGATGAAAAGGCAATCATTCTCGATCCGACGCTGAAAGCGGTGCAGCCGTCGTCGACAACGAGCGACAACAATAGCGCGAGAGCGACCCAACTTTCAGACGTTTTCCACACCTTGCCCGTGAATAGCAGCCCTCATCGTGGAGATGTTTGTATGACGATCAAGCCGAAAAAGCTACCAAGCTTCCACCATTTCAATAGACGAATCGCGCCCGCCTTCCATCCCCTCATCGACGGGCTGGCGTCTATTCCAAAAGCCTTTAGTGGCCTAACAAAACTGAACTGTTGGTTGCAACCAGGATGCGCCACAATGGACCAAAGCCTGCATCTCCAAAAGCGACAACAAGCCCGATCGTTCGACGGTCAGGTAGCACATCCAACGAAGAGGAACGACGAGCAATGGATTCGAAATTTCCTATAAACAACAAAGGACCTCTCGAAGGGGTGGTCGTCCTCGATTTTACGACGCAGAAGTCTGGCCCAATCGCTACCTACTATCTCGCAGCAATGGGAGCGACAATCATCAAGATCGAGGAAAGAAAAGGGGATGTGGTTCGTGGGTACGCGCCATTCATTACTTCCAATGGTCAGCTTACCTTGTGGCGAAAGAGCGGGGACGAACTGTCTCTTCCGATGCTTGCACGTGCTCGTGGAAAGCACAGTGTTACTCTGAATTTGAAGACGCCGCAGGCGCTCAGCATTTATCAAGAACTGGTTAAGCGCGCCGACATCGTTATCGAAAACTATTCGAGCGGAACGGCCGATCGACTAGGTATCGGTTACAAGGCAACCAAAGCGCTAAATCAACGAATCATCTATTGCTCCATAAGTGGTTTTGGCGCCGGCGTGATGCCTGGAAGAAAGGCATTCGACGTCGTGATACAAGCTTCGAGTGGCATGATGCTCGCGAACGGAATCGAGGGCGGGCCGCCCGTCCGTGTAGGCATGTCGATCGCCGATACTTTGGCTTCACTTTATGCCACGATGGGTATCAACGCCGCGCTGTTCAGGCGCGAGCGTAGTGGGCACGGTGAGTACGTTGATATTTCAATGCTCGGTGCCACTACGGCGTTTCTCGCTACAGAAGATTGGCAATCGCTTGGGCTTCTTGGCGAACCGACACGAACCGGCAATTTCAATGTCAAGGCAACGCCTTTCGGTATCTTTTCGTGCAAGGACGGCTACGTCGCTATAGCCGCAGGATCGCGAGATCCGATAGCACACTCTCTTTTCCGTGTCATGGGTCTCGAAGCGTGGACTACCGACCCTCGATACGCGACGCTGGCAGAAAGATGCCAGCGCAACGACGAGGTCTGCGAAGTCGTAGCCTCGTGGTGCCGTGAATATACGGCAGACGAAGTCGAATCCCTGCTTTCCAATGCTGGAATCCCCGTAGAAAAAGTTCGTTCACCAGCAGAAGCAATTTCGGATCCCGCACTAGCTGAACGTGGCGATATTCAAGCAGCTGAACATCCAACTCTTGGAACCTCGACTGGTTTGAATACGTTCGGCCTTCCGATTCGTTTCCACGAGACACCGAAAGGGACTGACGGAGCGGCGCCGGCACTGGGTCAGCATAACCGGCTCATATACGGCAAGTGGCTTGGCTTTTCAGATGAAACCCTGCAGGAATGGGAATCTAACGGCGTCATCTGAAATTCGGGATGGCATATGTGAAAAACCAAATACCATTTTCAACCGTCTTGTTTCTTCGGAGCATTTATGCCGGATGGAAAAGCAGTTACCCGCGCGTCATCCCCCGACTTTTGTCCACTGTCGATCGCGCGACAAGGTAGCTTTTTCGTGGGTGGCCATAAGGTTAGCGCCGCCGGGATTTACAATGAGCTACACGATGCCCTTCCGTCAGGCGCCGGTCAGAAACACTGGATTGATGCAATGTACGTCCAGTATCAGGTGCCGACCGACGCGTGCCATCTACCAATCATCCTTGTGCACGGCGGGGGCGGATCGGGCAGTGTATGGGAAACCACTCCGGATGGGCGTGAAGGCTTTCAGACCTTGTTTTTGCGCCGCGGCCATCCAGTGTATGTAGTAGATACCCCGAGATCTGGAAGATCAGGGTTTCCAAGCTTCAATGGCGACTTCGGTCAGCTTGATGATACACAGCAGATCGTGCCCGCGCAGACGGCAAGGCATGGCCTGGAGCAAGTATGGTCGCGTTGGCGTCTCGGACCACGGTTCCCCGACCATTTCGATGTCCAGGCGTTCCCTATGGACGCGATTGAACAATTCATGTGCCAAGTCGCGCCACGGATTGCGGATGACCCCGATTTGGTCAGCATGTCTCTCGTTGCACTTCTCGAAAGAACTGGACCTGCCATTTTGGTCACCCATTCCATGAGCGGTATTCCGGGCTGGCTCACCGGCGCACGGTCCCCACATGTTCGAGCGATTATTAGCTACGAGCCTTCGGTTGTCTTTCCCCAGGGCAAGCTTCCCCCACCCATACCACTGTATCTTGGAACGCAGAAGCAAGGCGTCGAAGTTACAGCCCGCGAGTTCGACAACCTGGCGCGGTTTCCCATACAGATTGTCTACGGCGACAATATCCCAACCGTCCCAGTGCCGGAACTGCCAGCCGATGGGCGACGCGCACAAATAACTAGTGCAAGGCTCTTCGCGCAAGCAGTGAACCACAACGGCGGACGCGCCCATGTGTTGTTACTGCCCGAAGCTGGCCTACGTGGCAATTCGCATTTTATGTTTTCCGATCTTAATAATGTTGAAGTTGCCGATCAATTGACCTCTTTCCTGTTCGCACACGGTATTAACTGCGTATCATGACTACTTCACCGGTCGTCGAGACCACCGGCGGCAAAGTTCGGGGCGCTTTTACACAAAGCGTATTCAGCTTTAAAGGCATTCCCTATGGTGCAGATACCAGCGGCGCTAACCGCTTCCACCCGGCAAAGCGGATCGATTGGGCGGGTGTACGGGATGCGCTGGCATTCCCGTCCCGCGCACCGCAAAACGAACCGGATTCAGCCCTGCCCTATCACACGTGGGCCAAGGACCGAGGGCCGATGGCGGAGGACTGCCTGGCACTGAACGTTTATACCTCAACGCTGCAAGAAGGGGCTCGCAAGCCGGTCTTGGTTTATCTCCACGGTGGCGGCTTCTCTATGGGTGCAGCCGGCGCACCCGGGCTCGACGGGAGCAACTTAGCCCGGCGAGATGTCGTCGTAGTGACAGTAAACCACCGCCTGAACCTGTTCGGCTTTCTATATCTGGGCACCGCTGATGGAGATTTCTCTGCGGACGCCACGAATTTGGGAATGCTCGATATTGTGCGGGCACTCAAGTGGATAAAAGAAAACGTTGCCCGTTTTGGCGGTGATCCCAACAACGTTACTTTGTTCGGCCAGTCCGGCGGTGGGTCGAAAGTTGCTGTTCTGATGGCGATGCCCGAAGCTCACGGCCTGTTTCATCGCGCTGTTATACAGAGCTCCTCGTCTCTACTTCGGATGGCAAGTTTGGAGGATGCCGAACGGAATACCCACTTCTTCCTTCGTACGCTCGGCGTGAAGCAAGACCGGATCAGGACGCTGCAAGAACTGCCAATAGATACGCTGCTCGCAGCGCAGGCGGAAGCCATTCGCGCTGCAGGCATGATCGACAACTACCGCCCTGTGGTCGATGGCGCGATCCTCCCTTGCCAACCCTTTGACGTAGAGGCCGTCCGCCTTTCGGCGTCAATCCCGTTGTTGACAGGTTGGTGTGAAAATGAGCAAAGACTCGCATTTGCCCCGACTCCTGGCATCTTCAATATGGATTTTCAAGAAGCCGTGGCCGCGACGGCAAGATCGCTTTGCATCTCGATACACGATGCGACACGACTTCTGGCGGCTTATCGCAACGGACGTCCGCTAGATTCTAGCGGCGACTTATTTACGCAGGCGTTCGGAGACTATCGCTACCGTCGCAGTGTGACTCATGCGGCCCAACGGCAAACGATCGGAGCTTCTGCGCCGGTTTACATGTATATGTTGAATTGGAAATCTCCCGTTCAAAATGGGTTGCTTCGTAGCCCCCACACTCTCTGCGTCCCGTTCGTATTCGCCAATGTGGATCTCGCCTCCGGAATCACCGGTGTTGGTCGAGACCGCTATCTGCTCCAGGACGAGATGGCTCAAAGTTGGGTCGCTTTCGCGCGCAGCGGCGATCCCAACCACTCCGGCCTGCCCACGTGGGCACCATACGACCTTGTCGATCGACAGACAATGGTATTCGGTAGCCCCTCACGTGTCGAAACGGACCCGTTGCGAGAAGAGCGTCTCGCTCTAGACCAGTTACCACCGTATGTACCCGCTGTCACTGAAGGTCGGCGCACCTGGTAAGCATCAAAAGTATATGTTTTAACACCACTATCATGAGAGGAGACATCTATGCAAGTAAAACTATGGAAGTATGCGGCAATTCTGCTGCTTGCTACGGCAGGCGCTGCGCGCGCCGAGCAACCGACCATTCCATCTTTGATTCGAATCATTGTTCCTGTACCTCCCGGTGCAAGCAACGATCTGTTGGCGCGCGTGGTTGCTCCACAACTAGCAGCGCGTCTTCACACGAACGTTATCGTGGAGAACCTAGCTGGGGCCAGCGGTATGATCGGAGCTTCCGCTGTCGCCAATGGCCCGCATGACGGATCCATGCTGCTGCTCTTTTCGAAGAGTCTCGTTTCCGCGAATGCGACGATGCGCCACCCAACGGTGGATGTAGTCCACGACCTTGAGCCGGTGGCTGGAATTCTCCAGCTTCCCCTGGTCATCGCCGCATCGAATCAGAGTGGCATCAAAACGCCAGCGGATCTGCTAACCGTAGGACGAGCTAAGCATGGAGGCCTGAATCATGGGAACGGCGGGATAGGAAGTGTTGCGCACATTACATCCGAGATGTTGGGCGAAGCAGGTAATTTCCCTTTGAACAATATTGCTTACAAAGGTGGTGCCCCTGCCCTGATCGACCTTGCATCGGGCGTAATCGATTTTGCCGTAACTACTCATTCCGCAGTGGATGGTTTGGCTAAAGCCGGTCGGGTGCGTTTGGTTGCCGTCTGCTCTCGTGACCGATCCCCCAACTATCCCAACTTACCAACCATGGATTCCGTGCTTCCAGGTTTCGTGCAGAACCTCTGGATTGGCGTTTGGACGACTAAGGGCGTAGCTCCCGCGCTGGTGGAAAGATACAACCACGAACTGATTGAGATCGCTAAATCGGCAGAGGTGCATCGTCTCGATGCTGTGGAAGACGGCTCCCCGCTTTCTTGGACGGCGAGCGAATTTGGCGCTCAGGTCCGCGAAAGCTACGACCATTTCAAGCGTGTCGCAACCGATAAACACATCGTAACGGATTAGCAGAAAATGGAACTCACGACTGAGCTCAGATCCTCCGAAGGACCGGGACATATACGCGCATCTGTCACCGAAGGGATAGGTTGGATTACGCTGGCAAATCCGACGAAACATAACGCGGTTTCCCTTTCGATGGCGCGGTCACTGGTCGAGTGCCTGAGAGAATTTTCGAACGATCAGGCGGTACGCTGTGTTGTCATCCGGGGTGAAGGAGATCGCGCCTTCTGTACTGGCTCAGACATCAGTGAAAAACAGGACATAGACACCGCGCAAGCAGCAGAGAACGCCTCAGTGATACTGGCCGCACAACGGGCAGTTCGATCATTCAGTAAGCCAATCCTCGCAATGGTCTTCGGCTATTGTCTCGGTGGGGGCTTGGCGATAGCACTCGGATGCGACCTCCGGCTGGCGGGAACAGGCGCTTCCTTTGGCATTCCGGCCGCAAAGCTTGGCCTTAGCTACTATTACCAGGAGATGAAGTTGCTGACGGACTTGGTTGGGCCCTCTCGATGCAAGCTGATGACTTTCACAGGCGACCGCATCACAGCCGACCGCGCCCTTCAAATCGGATTGGTGGACGATGTGGTACCGGCTGAACAATTGCTGAGTTTCGTCACTGACCTGGCTCGCCGCATAGCATCAAATGCACCGCTCTCGGTAGCGGCAGCAAAGTACGCCGTTGAGGTCGCGTTGAGCGACGCCGCTACGCCAGACGTCGCTGGATGCGATGCGCGCGCGCGAGCCTGCCTGAGCAGCGAGGACTATGCGGAGGGAAGACGCGCCTTTAGGGAGAAGCGTCCGCCGAGGTTCCAAGGTTATTGAGCTTCCCCATTTCAGGAGCGCTTAGGGCCCAAAGATCATCCCTTCAATTCGTCTTCTCTCGAGCGTCGGATCAAGCATCTCGAGAAATTGAAACGCATACGCTGGCAAATGTGCGTCGCGCTTCAAGAAGATAGCGGCAACAGATGCGCCGAAGAGATTGCTTGCGTCTCTTATCCGTAGCCCGGTGTCTCGCCGGGCATCGAAGGTAAATGCCGGTATTATTGCAACGCCGATCCCTGCCGTGACAAAAGCTTTCACTACCTCTGCGTCGGGCGCCTCGACGACAGGCTTCGGGTCCAAACCAGCCTCGAAGAAAGTTCGCATCACTCTGGCACCCTGTGGGCGAGAAGTATTCTGTGCGATAAGCGGATAAGTGGCAATACTCTCTAAAGTTAGCTGCTTAAGTCTCAACAATGGATGTCGCGCCGGTGCCAACAGCGCAAGATCTAGTGTACGGAACGGTATCGCGACCAAGCCGGGGGGCAATTCCCGTGGCTGATGTGCGACGCCAAACATTGCCTCGCCATCTTGCATCAATTGTGCAGCTTGGTCTGGAAGACCTTGCATTACTTTGAAATGCCCGTTCGGAAACGCATCCAAAAATGATGAAATCGCGGGAAGTACAATGTATTTTGCTAGTGTATGGCTTGCGAACAAGGGGATGGTCCAAGCGAACTCGCCTACCTTTGCCTCACGAGCAGTTTCACGGAAACTCTTCGCACACTGCAGTGAACGACGCGCCCATTCGATAGTACGCTCGCCAGTTGGCGTAAGGGCCGTGGGCCGCCCTTTAACTCGCAACAACAGGTCTGTCCCGATCTCTTCTTCGAGCTGTCTCAGTTGCTTTCCGACAGCGGGCTGAGAAGAATGGAGATTCGTTGCGGCGCGGGAAATGTTGAAGCCCGCATCGACGATCGCACAAAGGCATTCCAATTGACGAAGCTTCATGCGTATGCGCTGCCTTCCATGACTACAGAAAACATGTGGCCCCCATTTATATTCGTTCCCTGTCTCAGCTTAGAGTAGGTTACTTGATTAGAAATCTCCAACTACGCAAATCCCTGGGTGGCTTCGCGCACGGTGCTGCGAGGGCTATACAGAACGCCGCTGGGTGGAGTCGGAGGCCCGGATTTGACGCCCCCCCTCTCGGCGCGCTTTGCCGACCACCATCTTCGCTGGATCGCAAAGTTGGTCCAACACAGTGCACTGCCGGAGGGGCAACTAGAGTCGCGTCGTATGCATCAAGAACCTGTCGCACTAATCGTAACACTTTGTTCTGCCGCAATGGCGCAGTATTCACTGATGAATAAGCCGATACATTGGAGCATTGATTTGCGTTCGGCGAGAAGAAACCTGCTTTTTGATTGAGCGAATCCCGTCGACGTCGGGCAATCGTTTCGGCTTCCCCGCGCTTGGGGGAATGTTGGCACTCGTTCCGCCAAACGGCTGAAACGTAGGCGTACGTGAATCAACTACAGACACGCTCCATATGAAGCAATCTCCGACCGGGCGGCGCGCCGATGCACGATAAAAGATGTTACGCCATCGTATGACCAGCCTACCAGGTCGTGGCCAAGCGCAGCCGCGCCCATAAAGTTCTGTCACGGCTTCCAGTCGACCTTCTTGAACTGCTAGCGAAGTGCAAAGGATAGAAATAGTTGAGGCCATCGCTCCCTAGCGATGGCCTCACAATTTCCCCATTCAAGAAGCATCGGCGGAACACCGCAAGCTGCAACTGCTGCCTCGGTTACGAGAACCCCCGCCTGCAGTCTTGGGTGTCAGACAGCGCTTCGGCCATAGTGACCCGGTCAGTCATCGCCCAGCAGTTCCTTCGCTCGCATTACAGCAGAGACCGCGCTCGGCCAACCGGCGTAAAACGCCAGGTGAGTAATCATCTCAACCAGTTGCTCTTTGCTGATTCCATTCGCGATAGCACGAGGAAAGTGTGTCGACATCTGCTCCGTCTTACCCAATGCTACCAGCGCTGCGCAGGTGATGAGGCTTCTATCTCGCTTGTTCAGCTCTGGTCGCTCCCAGATGTCACCGAACAGCACATCATCCGTCATCTGTGCCAGTTTTGGCGCGAATGCCGCAAGTTGCTGGCGGAGAACTTCGCGCTTTGTGTGGAGCTGCTGCGCTGCGTCGCTGATTTGATTCATTTGAACCTTCCTAATAGAGTTAAGCTACCGTGCGTCTAAATCAATGCTGCTCGGCGTTTATTGCCTTTTCAAGTCGGTCCGGATCGACCGCGATGTTCACTCCAGCTCGCTCCAATTGGATCTTCAAGCAAGCACGCGCGTCCTGCTCACCCCAACCGCGCCCGACCGCCTCCGTCATTTCTTCTAGTGTCAAGTTCGCGAGTCTCATTGGAACTCCCAGTTCTCGTCCAAGCGCAGTCGCCAACATTACGTCCTTGTGAGCCAACTTGAGAGCAAACGATGCGGGTTCATACTTCGCCGGCAAGAACTGTTTGACAAGAAGCATGAGCGGCGATTGCTTACCCGCTGATCCCAAGCGCAACGCCTCCCACAACTCGAGCGGGTCAACTCCCGCCTTGACCCCCATCGAAAAGACTTCCGCCATCGATTCAAGGATCATATATGCGACAACGTTGTGCGCCAGTTTCGCAACTGTGCCTGCGCCGATTGGCCCAACGTAACGGACCTTGTCTCCGATATTCTGAAGGAGACTCTGATGCTCCTCGAAGACCTTCCTGTCACCGCTGACCCAGACTGCCAAATCCCCGGACGCCGCACCGGTTGGACCTCCGCTAATTGGTGCATCGAGCATCGACCCTCCCTTTTCCCTAAAGGCCTGCTCAATGCGACGGTTTAGCGAGAGCGAGCTCGTCGACAAATCGAACAATACCAATCCCGGGGTCATGTTGTTCAGGATGCCGTTTGCGCCGAGCACCACCTCCTCGATCTCTGCCGGCCCAGGCAGCGATGTGAAGACGACATGGGCGGTGCGTGCAAGCTCGGCTACACTCTTCGCCTGCTTAGCGCCGGCCTCAACAAGTTTCGATGCAGCCTCGCTGTTAGCATCAAAAACTGTCAAAGACACGCCACCCTTCAGAAGGTTGCGCGCCATTCCTTGCCCCATTCGGCCTAGGCCAATGAATCCGACTTCCATTTATCTATTCCTCACGAGTTAAGATGAATACTCTCGGCGTTGACAATATTCGTTTCCGAGAATTGGGGAGAATCAATTAATTTCTGCAAGAGTCCTTGCAAGCTCATCTGGAATCAAAGTCATCGCGTTATGGCCCGTCGGCATCTCCACATAACGCCAGCCCAATGTGCTTTTCGCAATTTCCCGGGATTTACTAAGACTATCAAAGGATGGAGACGTACAAGCAATGTAGGTTACGGGAAGCCCATTCCCTAACGGATTTTTGAGATAAAGTTTGTCTAAATACGGCTGATACGGCTGGGGAGTGATCTTTGTCTGCAACCACGACGATTTAGCCGGATCAGTAACTCCGAAATACGCGGGAGGATTGGTAGCAACACTAACTCCACCTGACTCCAGCGCACGCTGCTTATATCGCTCGGCAAGTTCCGCAGGCATACGATCCATGGCGCACTCACCGGACGTGAGTACCGTTGCATCAAGATAGACCACATGTCGCAAGCATTCTGGAATCCTGTCAGCCAAAGCAGAGACGGTCAGACCGCCAAAGCTGTGACCCACCAAGATGACATCACGAAGGTCCTCGTATCTAAATACCTGCGCGACGTCCTCTATCAAGACCTCCAAGTTCGGCTTTGTCCACACTAGGTGGGACCGTTCTCCAAGCCCAGTCTGCGTCGGCGTATACACGGTATGCCCCTTGGACCGCAGCAAAGTCGCAACCTCTTTCCAGCACCATCCTCCGTGGGCGGCGCCATGCACAAGCATGTAGATTTTTGATGACGTGGGATTCATGCTAGGTCGCTCCGGTTGAATACCATCGTTATTCGCTTGCCTCGATTCCGTCGACACTGATCTCCATGCTCAGCCGCTTTGACCGGGCATCGTCGACGAAGCCTACCGCCATCGTCGCGATTACCGCTGGAACCGCCAATGCGATGAAATTGGTCTGCAGTGGAAGACTTAAGCCAACAATAACGCCGATGACTATTGGCGAAAGGATGGCCCCTGTCCGCCCAACGCCTGAAACCCAGCCAATCCCCGTAGAACGGATACTCATCGGATAGTACTGCCCTGCGTAAGCGTACCCTACGGTCTGTGTTCCGATGGTGCACCCACCGGCGATAGCAACACATAGATACGCGAGGAAATCATTCGGTACGTAACCGAGGATTGCAATTGATAGGCCTGCAAGGGAGTACATTCCCACCAGCACGTACTTGATGTGGACGCGGTCCGAGAGCCAACCACCTGCCAAAGTTCCGATCAGGGCACCGACGTTTAACACAATGACAAACGTAAGCGCGTTACCGAGACTGTGCCCTGCGGAGGCCAATAATTTTGTGAGCCACGAACTTAGCCCATAGACCATGAAAAGACACATGAAAGAGGAAATCCAGAACATCAAAGTGCTTACGCCTCGCCCATCTCGGAAAAGCATGCTCATTGGGGCATCGGCGCGAACATCAACCGTATTTAAAACAAATACGTCGTCGCTATTTACAACCTCTTCTGGTCGAATCAGATTAACAATCTTGCGGATAGATTGAGTGTCTCCCTTTCTCAGCAAGAAGGGCAATGATTCAGGCAAAGATAGAAAGATACCCGGTATCAACGCCATTGGCAGGCATGCAGCGAAGAACACGGATTGCCAACCATACTTTTCGAGGAGAGCTTTCGCGGTCATCGCTGCCACCATTCCACCAACAGCGAAGCCACTAAAAATCACAGAAACGAGGGTGGTTCGAAGGCGCCGCGGAGAATATTCTGTCACATGCGCAGCAACCGTCGGGGTAACACCGCCGACCCCCACGCCCGCGAGAAAGCGCATCAAGCTAAAAGTAATCGGGTCATTTGCAAAGCCTGCCACGGCTGTAAATACGCTAAACAACCCAACGCATAGCACAAACGCCCAACGCCGCCCGATACGATCCGCTAGCGTGCCAAGTCCGATCGCTCCGAACATCATTCCAAACAACGCAGAACTTACCATGATTCCCGCGGTGGCCGGCGAGACACCCATCGCTTTCATCATCGACGGCAAGGCTACGCCGGCAATTGATAAATCGTATCCATCCAATACTGAAACAATTCCGCACCACAATATAACGGCGAAATGCAGCCGCCCAATGGGAGCATTATCAACGAGCCGGCGTAGATCTATTTGTCGCATAGTGTGATCTCGTGAGCGTTCAAGTGTCCGAAGTCCATTTAGATCTGCATAGATTCGCGAGAAATTGCAGATGAATTATTTTGTCCTTTCGTTGGCCTACGAGTGATTGCCTGAGGCGATCTCACGGGCAGCGTTGGCCAAAGTATCGCGGATTAACTTTCCCTGTCTATTTGCGGAAAGAGGTGGAAAATCAACCGCGCACGGGACGACCCACTCCTCCACGAGGTGGCAATCCATTGTTGCAGTTCCCATCAACGGATCGGCGATATGGCATCAATGTCTCCAAGCTGATTCTGACCGCGGGCATGCGCGATATACAGATAACGGCGTATTCAGGGCAAACGCCCTAAGCGGAGCCGTTGTGTGTGATTGTTCCGTCTGCCGCTATCCGGATTGCTCGACGGGGTGGGAGTCACTCTGTTGGTAAAGTGATTTTGCAAGCTAGTAGCCGCTGATTGAAGACTGCGGGTTGCACTGATATAGCCGGAGGTTATGACAGTTGATGAATCCGTCGCATAAATACCCGGATGATCCAGATACGGAAAGCCTACCGCTCTTCGTGTTCATCAACTTGGCTGATTTTTTTATCTTAGTCCGTGGATCGACTAATCGTGCAACAGGGAATGCGAGGCATCGAGCTCAGTGGCTGGTGCGGAAAAAAAGTGGTGGCGCTCGCGATGACGGCGTTGACTAAGGGTGGTATGCCAGATCACCAAGGCGCTCAATTTAAGTAGCCGTCGGGTCGTTTCACTGGCGCTTAAGCAGTCAGGGGGAGCTCTGCTCAGCCACTCCGTCGGTGAGCGTGTGACACACGGCGGCGAGCATGGGAGCACTGAGTGCGAGGATGACTTACCTATGGGTCGCGCGTCGCCACACACAGGAACTGGAAGTGCGAGTAATCGACTCTTACCCCAAAAAGCTTCCCATAAGGCGTCGAGGAGCGCACCCTTCCTCCATGTGCCGCACTTGCTCACGCGCGTGCAACGGCGTTTGCCTGCGCTTTCACCTTTTCGCGGACCAAGGCACGCCCTGGCAACCAGCGAGGCGGCGCTCGGTAATTGCGCCCGGTCGTGGCAAAAATCGCAGAAGACGGCCGATGCAGCGAGTTCAGTCAAGCCGGCGCACGTAGCCAACGAGCGAGCACGCCGCCGCTTGGCGCGAGTTCCTCTCCCGAGACGGCATCTAGTTTAGCCAAGGTATGCTGCACCGCGTCGACGACATCTACTTAGAGCGTCAAAAGTGTATGGAGGTGAATGGCATTGCGGCCGCTCGATGCCTCGCGGAGGTCGCGTGCCTTCTTCAGCGAAGGCGGGAAGACGCTCGGATTTGCCAGCGCCGCTGACCACTTCATCGGTAAGCGGCCGGGCAACCCATCTTGAGGATCGGTAAAGCTCTTGGGAGTATCGTGTCCACTTAACGAATAAGCGGACACGTGAACACTATCGAAGAAGTGACACCCTCCGAACGTCGACGCCGGCGA
>NZ_JAYMSC010000053.1:0-39760 GCF_038900775.1 Paraburkholderia sp. JHI869 | reverse complement strand
CTGGCCTCCGTGTCGGAAATCGCCGGGTGCGGCCCTGTCCGCACCGTGCGGCTCTGGCAGACATGCTAACCCGCGTTTGATGCCGCGCGGCAGGCCAGCCTCTACCTCACGGGAGTCATACTGACTTGCTGATGCCCAGCAACATAATCTTCCCGCCAGATCCTACCTGCTTTGGCACCAGTCCCGTCCAGGCAGCAAACTCGCGCCCGGAGCGAAATGCCTTGGGATCGCCGATCGTCGCGACGGCGGCCGTCGCGGTCAGCAGGTCGACACCGGGGATCTCGACTGCTCGCGCAGCGTGTCCGTCAACGCGGCAAGCAGGCGATCGGCCACTCGGGCGAGGACGTCGGGAATTGCCCTATCTAGGGCGAGTCGTCCCTTGCCCATGACTTCGCCATACTCGGTCAGCAGTCCGCGCAACGCGTTGATCTGCATCGTGCGGAATTTGACCAGATGCTCACGCATTCGATGCAGCGCCAGCATTGCCTGCTGCATCTCGGTCTTGACGGCGATTGGCTTGACGGGCTGCTGTACGGCGAGCCAGATAGCCCGGGCGTCGGCGGGATCCTTCTTGTTGTGTATGTTGAAGGCCTTCACGTATTGCCCAGACATGAGCTTTACTTGATGCCCCATCATTGAGAGCTGCCTTGCCCAGTGATGTGCACCGCCAGACGCTTCCATGCCAATCAGACATGTTGCGCGGTTTGCGAAGTACGCGAGGAACTTCGCCCGTTTGATCTACTTGTTGACGATTTCGCCGGTCGCCTCGTCCACGTGATGTACCTGAAAGACGTTTTTCGCGATGTCGACACCAACTGGCGTAGGTTTCATGATCGCCTCTCCGGTCTGCATAGAAAGATCTACATGATGCTCCAACCTAGGCATCGTCGCGACGTCGGTCCGTGCGGGCCCACCTTCCTTTTCTCTGCTCATCACAGCCACCTCCGACTATCGGCGAGGTGGGCGGCGTCCATACCATTTTCGTCGTCGAAACAATGTAAAGGTTAACAGCATTCATCGAGCGTTAACAGCCCCTTCGTTCATTTTGTTAGATGCTATGTGGGAGGGCAGTGGCAGCAAGCCCGATTGGAGTAAAACGGAATTTGCACACTCGTTTTCTCCGAAGGAGCACGCAAATGGACGCGTCCGACACAGCCCTCCGTGGGCAGGATACGACGGCAGTTGGCCGTCTGTACATGGCTTTTGAACTGGGCGAGAAGAGCTGGAAGCTCTCACTGGGTGATGGCCGGCGCGCGCCCAGCCGCTGTACGGTCGCCGCGGGGGACACTACGGCGGTTCTCGCCGCCGTCGCGAACGCGAGGGCGCGCTGTCATCTCGGCGCCGACGCACCGGTCTACAGCTGCTATGAGGCCGGTCGCGACGGCTTCTGGCTTCATCGCTGGCTGACGGGACAGGGCGTTGCCAATCTCGTAGTGGACTCGGCCAGTATCGAGGTAAACCGCCGTGCGCGTCGTGCCAAGACAGACCGGCTCGACAGCGACAAGCTGCTGTCCATGCTCATCCGCTATCACAGTGGCGAACGGCGCGTATGGGCGGTGGCGCGCATCCCCACGCCCGAGCAGGAAGACGACCGGCGCCTGCACCGCGAACTCGAGCGCCTGCGGCATGAACGCACCGCGCACACCAACCGGATCCGTTCTCTGCTTGTACTGCACAATCTTCGGGTCAGGTATGTCGGTGGCCGGAACTGGACGCACTGGTGGGCGCGGCAACGCGATCTGCTCGCGCCCAGTCTGCGCGGCGAGATTGACCGCGAATGTGAACGGCTCACGCTCGTGCGCCAGCAGATACGTACGCTTGAAGTGCAGCAGGAGCGGCAGGTGCGCAGCGGCGCGCACCCCGGCATGGCGTTGCTGGCACAGCTTGCGGGCATCGGTGCCGGCAGCGCGTGGACCCTGGTCAGGGAACTGTTTGGCTGGCGACAGTTTCACAACCGCCGGGAACTGGCCGGTTGCCTGGGCTTGGCGCCCACGCCGTACGCCAGCGGTACCAGCGAGGTTGAACTCGGTATCAGCAAGGCCGGTAATCGGCGATGCCGGTGGCTGATGGTGGAGCTCGCCTGGAGCTGGTTGCGCCTGCAGCCCGGCAGCAAGCTCAGCCACTGGTTCAACGAGCGCTTTGCCGGTGCCGGCAAGCGGCTGCGGCGCATCGGTATCGTGGCGCTCGCACGCCGTCTCGCGATTGCGCTGTGGCGCTTCCTTGAGCATGGCGAGATCCCCGCGGGGGCGATACTCAAGTCGGGAAAGGTGAACACCGTGAAGGCATGAACTGACATAAGACGCAGCAACAGCATGTAAAGGTCAACGCGCCCGAAACACCCTCGGGTTACCCATTGCGGGTGACCGTGTATCTAGATGGGGCGCGTCGGTAACAGGGTGGCGCCAGCGCTTCGCGCATGCGGCATGAGGTGACCGGCCCCGTTGGGCCGGCACGGATAGAAGGTCGAACCCGGCACTGGCCGGGCACCAGACACCCTGACCTGAATGACATCGACATGCCATGCTGCAAGTGATGTCGGTCGTCAGCGTCACAACCTGCAAATCACAGGTTGTCTACGGCCAGTCTGCGTATGGTCGGAGCAGGCGACCACGCAAACTGGCCGTAGACAACGGGAAAAGGAAATTTACTTCGCATAACAGAATTTCTAACTTGAGTGGGGCTTGACTTCTGGTTCCCCATAGAAGAGGGTGTTAGGAACTTTGGACAATCGGCGCAGCATGAACGAGCATCAACATTGCGAAGACGACGAAATGAAGCCCTGCAAGCGTCTGCGGAAGTCGCTCGTAATCTCGTGCGAGCCGCCGGAAGCGATTCAACCAGCCAAAGCTGCGCTCGACCACCCAGCGACGCGGCAGGAGGACAAAGCCTTTTTTCGCCTCCGGCAGCTTTATGACCTGCAGTTCAATGCCTTCATCGCGCGCGGCCTGCGCCGCTTCCTCACCTGTATAGCCTTGGTCAGCGAATGCCACCTTCACTGTCTGCCTGTTACCTGCTGAACCTGACGAGCAAGCTCGGAAACCTGCGCTCGCTCTTGCTCGTTGGCCGGCGTAATGTGCACAGCCAGCAGATTGCCCAGCGTATCGACCGCCATGTGCACCTTGCTGCCACGCTTTCGCTTATAGCCATCGTAGCCCGCACGCGGGCCGCTTTCGCACGTCGACTGCAACGTGAGTCCGTCCAGGATAACCGCGCTGGGTTGCCCCCGGCGCTCCTGGGCGACACGCAGCACCGAACGCAAATCGCTGACCATCGCCTCGAAACAACCCGCGTTCAGCCATCGTTGTGTTTGCTGATAGACCAGTTCCCACGGCGGGAAGTTGGTCGGCAACATACGCCACGAGGCACCGGCTCGCGCCATCCAGCGCAGCGCGTTGAACATTTCGCGAAGTTCGTATCGGCGTTGCGGTGCGTCCTCGTTCATCAAGGTCAAGTACGGAGCGGCGAAGCTCCATTCTTCGTCCGTCACATCAGTCGGGTATGGCTTGTGTGCTGTCATCACACCAGGATACCAGGTCCAACTAAAAGTTCCTAACACCCTACAAGGGCTTCCCCGTTGAGCACAAGCTCAATCGAGGTTCGCTGTTGATACATGCTGCAATGCCGCGCTAGTGCACGTGAGAAGGTGAAGGACTGCGGTTCTACAACCGGTCATGTTGGGCCAATGGCCCGGACCCTGATGAAAGACGCGCGCAGGGGCCTCATTCTCTAGCCGGGAATGGATATCCCCGCCGTGTTAGCCAGGTACGCCCCGCGCGGGTCCAACCCGCTTCACATCACCGCTGGCAGTGCAAAGTGATCGTTTCTAGGTGCTCATGATGTCCGTGCTCAGGTCTAGGCGTCGCTTGAACGACAGCTCTAATCGAACTCACTCTGCCGAAGGTTCGAGCTTGAAGTCCTCGCCATATTTCAACGAGGCCCACGCCAATCTCGCGTTCTTTGCGGCAATCGCGACGGCGGCCCGCCAGTAGCCCCGGCGCTCGACCAGGGTTCGGACCCATCGGCTGAAGCGATCCTGTTTCTCGCCGAGGCTGGCTATAACGGCGCGCGCACCGTTGACCAGCAGGCCCCGCAGATAGGCGTCGCCGGCCTTCGTGATACTGCCCAGCCGCGCCTTACCGCCACTGCTGTATTGACCGGGCGTGAGTCCGATCCAGGCTGCGACCTGTCGGCCGTTTCTGAAGTCGTGCCCGGCACCGATGCTGGCGAGCAATGCACTGGCCGTGGTTGGGCCGATGCCGCGCAACTGCATCAGCCTCTTGCTGCGCGCATCCTCACGTGCGATCTCTGCGATCGCACGGTCGTATCCGATCAGACGATCCTCGATATTGCCGGCATGCTCAAGCAGATCGCTGATGCTGCGCCTCGCCCAGCCTGGCAACATGTCGAGATGTTCCGTGATGTGACTGCGCAACTTCTCCGGGCTCTGTGGCAGCACCACGCCGAACTCCGAGAGCAGGCCTCGCAACCGGTTGTAGGTCGCGGTCCTCTCTTCGACGAAACCTTGTCGTGTCCGATACAGGCAAAGCGTCGCCTGCTGATGTTCGTCCTTCAGTGGCACGAAACGCATACTCGGACGCGTCACTGCTTCGCAGATCGCAGCAGCATCCGCCGCATCATTCTTGCCGCGCTTGCCGGACATGCGATAAGGCGCCACAAGGTTGGGTGCCATGAGCTTGACCGTATGGCCGTGCTGCTGGAACACGCGAGCCCAGTGATGAGCGCCGGAGCACGCTTCCATCCCGATGAGGCACGCCGGCAACTGTGCGATTAACGTCGCCAGCTGATCGCGCGGAACACGCGGCTTGATCAGCATCGCTTTGCCGGCCTCGTCCACGCCGTGAATGGCGAATATATTCTTGGCAAGATCAATTCCGATAGTGACAATAGGCATGGACTTCCCCTCTCGCTGGTGTCGATGAACGTTCGCAACTTCATCTTGGCACATTGATGCCGACTCGCGGCTTTCGCCGCAGCCTCGGGACGGGGAAGTCCCTTTCATTCTCTAGGGGTTCTAAGGCGATACGCGATGCTGAACGTTCGCTTCCCACCGCGAATTGCAAACTTGTCGCGTCGTCGCAAACAGCAACGAACTGGCCCCGCCTGCCGTTCCAGGTCAGCACCTCGCCGTAAAGACTTTCTTTGCCCCGCGGCTGCACGTCACGTATGCGACGTAAAGCCTTCGCCCATTCGTGGCCCCGCTCCATCAGCTCGCGCCCTTGCCGCACATCGGGCAGCCGCGCTACGGGGTATCACGTCAAAATATGGACGCCTCCCGAAACAACGCGCCGGATTGCCGATAGCGAGCACCTCGCAATCCGTTTACGCTCCCACTCTGTGGACCAATCGTTTTCATGTACGTCGAATTCCTCAACCTACGTGATCTCGTGGACTTTTCCGCGAGATGGGAATGCCCACTCTCGGAATCATGTGAGTGTGCCGCTAAACTGGACCGGAGCGCTGATCTACACGCCGCAACTCTCGGATGCGATTTGAAGCCTTGTGTCGGAGGAGCGTATGCGCGACACCTAGCAAACCCTGTGGCATAAAAAGCATCAACAGAATTGAAGCTATGCCTAGAACGAGCAAGCCCCCGCCAAAGGCACCGGACAGCAGCTGCTCAACAGCAACGAACAGTACCGCACCAATGATTGGCCCGTAAAGCGTACCCATACCGCCGGCAACCACGATGAAAACCAAGTACGCCGACCACGACAAATTGAATGCATCAGGTGGTGTCGTAACGATCGCGTCGATATAATACAGACCAGCCGCCAAGCCTGTGATCAAACTGGACAGCATAAAAATTCCTGTTTTGATGACGCGATTGTCGACGCCGACTGTCATCGCCGCCTCCTCGTCATCTCGCACAGCCTCGAGTGCCAGCCCGTACTTCGAACGAAGCAGAGCGCGTATCGCCAGCGTCACAATCACCAGTAAGGCAAGCGAAGTCAGATAGAGTTCTGGTAGACCGACGCCGAACCTAACCTGCATGCCACCCCCGCCCCCCACAACGCTCCACGTACTTGCAAACGAGTTGATTGATTCCGCGATCAACCACGTCGCAATCGCGAAGTAGGCACCCTGCAACCTCAGAAGTGGCAGAGCCGCCAAAAAGATTAAAAGCACTGCTGCCACACGTCTGCTGTATGCGCCACCGAAGACGTCGATCTCCGGATGCATCGCAATTGCGATCTCATAACCGAGCCACAGCGCGAGTCCCGTCAGCGTTACTCTTAGCACGCTCGCGCGGTCACCTCTGCGCGGCATGGCAAGCATCCAGCCAAACAATAGCGAAATCAGACCTGATAGTGGCCAGCACACCCATACGGGAAGATGGAAATAGTATGATCCTATCGCCATCGAAAATGCACCGACTCCAATGTAAACCTGATTCCCGAACGAGAGAAGCCCGCAATACCCGGCGAGCAGATTCCACGCATGTCCGAGAACGGCATAAATAAATATGGAAAAGAGCACGTGCAAAACAAAACTATCCGGCCTGACTGTAAAAGGCAGAATCAATAGCATCACGATCAGCGATACGAATAAACTCTTGAACAACAGAGCGCGACGCCCGAACTTCAAAACATAACTATTCACGCTGTCACCTGCTGAAAAGGCCCCGTGGGCGGAAGGCAAGTACAAGTAGAATCAAGACATTCCCAGCAATCACTTCAGCGGACGGCCCAAACCACGTCCCGGCGAGAACCTGAACAATGCCGAGCAGTATGCCACCGACCATACTACCGACCATCGAGCCTAGGCCGCCAATAATGACGACGCCGAATGCTATTAACAAGAACTGTGGTCCATCGAATGGCTGGAACGTCCGAGACATGCCGATCATCAACCCGGCGATGCCGGCAATGGCGAGCGAAATACCGCTGGCGACGGCATACACATGTGCAGTCTTCACACCCATCAGTGGCGCGATCTCGCTGTCGTCCGACGCAGCACGAATCGCCCTTCCGGTATGTGTCCGGCTCAAAAACAACCGCATCAGGAACAGAATTAGGACCGCGACACAGAGAAACGTAAGCTTCAATACCGACACATTGAGATCGGGGCCAAGTGCGATCGCGTCAAACGACCAGTTGTTCGGGATAGACTTTGCATCGGAGTCAAAAATTCCGAGCAGAGACCGCTCAAGGACGATCGACATTCCAAACGTCACCAGCAGTGGGGACATCAGTCCAAAATTTGCGGACATGCCCCGCTTCTCCATCGCCTGTACCGATACACGGGTCAGTAGGGTCCGCTGAAGAACGTACCCAATCACGAACATAAATGGGACAATAGGAATAAAGAGGAGCGCGGGCGAGATGGAAATCCTCGTGGCCACCGATGCGCCAAAATATGCTGCGACGATCAGCCAGTCCCCGTGGGCCAGATTCACCAGTCGCATAACGCCGAAATTGAGCGCGAGGCCTATGCTCACCATTGCATAGAATCCTCCTAACATCGTTCCTGCCAACAAGCCGTTCGCTAAATCTACAAACGAATAGTACAGGTTTTGATCCACAATGAAATTTTCCTACGACTATTGCAGTTGCTGCCTGCCTGCATCTACACAGGCGACGAAAAATGGCAATTCCGATTTGCTATTCGGTACCGTCGACAAGATGGTGGCCATGTACATGAGATCCGAAGTAGGCGGCCACCACTTCATCCTCCGACAAGTCAGCTGGACGCCCGTGAAGTAGCACCCGCCCTTCGAGCATGACATAGACATAGTCTGCAACTCCAAGCGCGCGCTTCATATCCTGCTCAATGATGACGCAGGTCGTTCCTTTCTCGTTAATACTTCGGACCCGACGATAAATCTCTTCGATCACCACAGGCGCGAGCCCCAGCGAAAGCTCATCAAATAGGACCAGCGACGGATTCGACATCAGCGCACGACCGATCGCCACCATCTGCTGTTCACCGCCTGACATCTCAGCCACAACCTGCTTCCGCCGCTCTCCAAGTCGCGGAAACAGCGTATATATTTCCTCCAAAATCCGCCGCGCATTCGGCCGGCAACGCCTGAGGTATCCACCCATGAGGAGGTTATCCTCGACCGTCATACGTGCGAAGAGGCGACGCCCTTCCGGCACCATGGCAACTCCGCGGTCAACAATTGCGTCGCAATCCATCCCATGAATCTGTTCGCCGCGGAACTCGATCTGCCCAGTCGTGTGCGCCGCACTACCCCGAGTCATCAAGCCCACAATTGACTTCATTAGCGTGGATTTCCCCGCGCCGTTCGCACCAATAATCGAGACGACACTGCCCGCTTCAATGGACATCGTGATGCCAGTGATCGCACGCAATTCGCCATAGAAAGCTGAGAGATTTTTCACGTGAAGCAGCGGCTGATATCCCGTTTCGTTCATCGTCCTATGCTCCGAGATAGACGCGCTTCACCTCTTCTCCACCCAGAACTTTCTCGGGTTCGCCGATTGCAAGTACAGCACCGCCGTTTAGTGCAAGAACGCGGTCGGTCGCGGTCAACATGGTCTTCATTACGTGTTCAATCCAGATTACAGTCACGCCTAGTTTGCGAATAGAACGAACAATGTCGATGAATTCATTCACTTCCTCATCCGTGAGGCCGGCCGCGACTTCATCGATCAGCAATAGCTTTGGCTTAAGGGCAAGGGCACGCGCCAACTCGTGCCGCTTGCGGTGAAGCAATGGCAATCGCCCGGCGAGAAATTGAGCGCGATCCTTGAGAAGGGTAAGCTCGAGAACTTCGTCGATCCACAATTCGGCCAGCTGTGCACTCAATCCTCCTCCGAAACGGGCAGCCGTCAGGAGATTATTGCGGACACTCATGTGGGTGAATGGGCGTGGAACTTGAAATGTTCGCCCTATACCCAATCTTGCCCGCTCGTTCGACGGGAGTCTCGTTACTTCGACGCCATCGAATTCAATGCTGCCAGATGACGCCTCCACGTTTCCCGCAAGAAGACCAAACAACGTTGTTTTACCTGCGCCGTTCGGACCTATTACGCCAAGCACTTCTCCTCGGCGCACGTCAAACGAAACATTGTTTGTCACTGTGAGTCCACCGAATGACTTCGTCAGATCTCTGACAGCTAGCAAACTCGTCACCTATTACCCCGTCTTTCGACTTGGATTACGAAATCAAATGCGATTTGAATCGCCCGATCTGCTCGCTAAACGCAGCTCGGGCGATCCAACCTTTCACTGTTGATACAGTCGCATTTTTGCGGTTTCCTTTACATCGGGAAATACTGCGCTATAGACGTTGTCTTTGACCCAACGCTTGGTGGTCTCGTCATACCGCCACTGTGCACCGCCCAGAGGCTGAACCGAATAGTGTTCCGTATTAAACGAAACCTTTCCAACTACGGTGTCAACTGATGTGCTAGCGAGGGCTTTAATGATTGCCTCTCTCGACGGTGCGCCAACTTGGCTCAGAGCTTTAAATAATACGTCGTACTCCGCGTCGGTATACGCCAGCGCCGGCGAATATTGCTTACCGGGGTTCTGCGACTCGTACAGTGTCGCAAGCTTCTGCCCGTCATATCCACCGTACGACGATTTGCCCGGAAATGCCGGTGACCAGAAGTTGACGGAAAGCAGGTCCTGCCCGTATTTGCCCAGTGCTTTCATCGGTTCGGGGAAACCAGTACCCTTGTCAATGATATACATCTTTGGTTTGTATCCGGCTTGTGCTGCTTGCTGGAGATAGTTCTGCATATCGGCAGGAGCAAGCACACCGGTTACCACTTCTACGTGGTTACGCTTGAACTGGTTAATGATCGCTGAGAAGTCTGGCAGCCCTTCTTGGAATCGCCCCGGATCAGTGGCGGTCCAGCCCTGCTGCACGAACGCCGGAGAGAACAACTTAGCGAAGACCGTCCCATCTGGATCGCTCGGGTAAAGGTAGCCGATGTGCCCGTTGAACCCGCCGGGTAATGACTTGATCATGCCAACGTGATTCTTAATCAAGTCAGCGACCGTAAAGAAAAACTCGAAGGTCGCTTTGTAGGCTTTCGGCTTTCCGTCTGGGCCATATAGCCACGCTTCTACAGGTGTGTCAGACATGATGCACGGCACGTGGTAGCGCTCGCAAATGTCGGAAGGCGCGTTCGTGGTATCTGGAGTTCCCTGTGCCATCAACACATCGGCATGATCCTGCAAAATTGCTTTTGTCGCCGCTTCAGCAGACCCTGCCAACGTACTTTTTGAATCGTAGATGCGGTACACGATCTTGCACTTTCCGCCGACCATCTGCAGACCGCCATCAGCATTGATTGGATCCACCTTGTTCTTGTCCACCCAAGGCGTCTCGCGGCCATAGTCAAGTAGCGGACCCGTCAGGGGGACGATGCGCGCAACCGTGACCGCGCATTCTGCTTGTGCATACGAGAATGGGAACCCCAACGCGAGACCAGCCAATATGACGGATAGCAGTCTGGACCGTACCGCTACAAACCGAATTTTCAACATAGGTATCTCCTAGGAGCGCCGTTCTTTGGACTCAACTCACGACCCCGTAAGCCGCCCAGTCACGGCGAAATAGTGGTTTTAAGGATCTACATCTAATACGTGTACGTCTCTTCCTTCGGAGAATGTATTCGCTCGCCTATTCAGCGTCAATACTATCGAAAACCCTACCTAACCCGATATTTATAGAGCGAAACTCAAATCAAGCTCCGTTGTTATGGTGTTGAAGGAATCTCGAATTTCGATTCTTCAAGTATGTATACGTATTAATGAAGATCCTCCAGAAATTATCATTTTTGTGTCAAGTTCCGCCACGAAACAGATTTGCCCTACTAACAACAAATGTGAGGTTCACCATGAACGCGAACACGCCCGGTCGGTTCTCCCCCTTGGATTCTGCTCAGGGGACCGTATGGAGCATCGGCTCGCAGATATTCGTCTTCCTGAACTCGACGCACAGTCGAATCGCTCAGAAGCGGTGCGCTGAACGATGCCTACGACCGCACCACGCTGCGGACGGCAGAAAGATTTCAGGCACACACATAGTCTGCAACTCGTCAGACCGAACTGATGAAGTGCCGATGATCAGTTGGGCACACTGGATCAGCACAGCACGGATAAGCGTCCCCGGGTTTTCAAACACAACTTCGCACTATGTTGCGACTTGAACCGTTCCCGTCTCGATTGCTGGCAGACGGGGGCGCGATCTCTCCGTACGTATAAAGAGGTTCCCTACAGAATCGGAGCGAAAATGGCGACAGAATACTGGCGCTATGCTGGACCTCCGCCCTACATTTGTCAGAATTCACATTTCTGGTGGATTTCTCCGACGCGCCTTGACGAGCACGCAACTGATCGCGTCACGGAGCGATTTCCCTTGTTCGGACAACCCCAGTGTCCTCGGCAACTGTATCAGTGTGGCGAGTTGGAAATTCGTCTCATTATTCGTTGCCGCTTAAAGAGGCGTTCAGATCGAATTTAAATTTGCATTCTTCGGCCAACATGACGCCTCTCAGGCTTCGCTTTTTTCGATCCGATCGAGCCGGTAACCGTAGCCGTAAATGGGCGTCAGTCGATAGCCGTTCTTGGGGCGCAAGCCGAGCTTCGTGCGCACCATCGACACATGGGTGTCCATCGAGCGCGAGCGAGAGCCGCGACCCTGGTTCCAGATCGCATCGAGGATATTCGACCGCGACAATGGCCGGCTCATATGCTTGAAAAGCAGCAGCGCTAGTTCGAACTCTTTGTGCGTCAGCATGACAGAATTGCCGCGCACAAGAACGCACTTCGAGACGGACTCGAATTCGAAATCGTCGAACACTTCTCTCTTGGCCATGGTCTCTCTCGGATTCTGGCGGTGCAACAGGATGCCAACGCGCACAAACGGCTCCGTTGCCTTCAACAGCCTCTAAGGCAGCGAATAATTCAAACGAATTTCTAATTCGGGACACTAGTTTCTGCTGATTGTGTTTGCGCTGAAGGCGCGCGCTCCGGTCCACTGCGAAGACATCCACGGCAGTCAGCGCCGATTGAAACAATTCCTGGTCGCGCACGGGCTCTTTACCAAGGAGGCTCCGAGATGCGAATTCCGAAGACTCCTAGGCTGCCGCCAAACCGGTCACTACCAGCCGATTCTGACGACGAATTCTGCTGCTACCGATAGGAATCGTGCGCCGCTCCTCTCAGTTTCGCTCATGCGGAAGCGTGGGAATAGGTATAGCGATACGAGATCCACTGCCGCACTTTCAGGTCGAACGAGAGTACGCGACACCCGTTGGCTCCGCGGGCGCCCGAATGCCCATAGGGACACACGGCGCCGCGGACACAAAGCACAAACCGGAGCGAGAACCTCAGTGACCGTAGGGCAGGACTTTCAATTGACCACTTACGGAAGTCACGCCGGGCACGCCCTTCGCCACCTCCATGGCGAGTTCCACCTGTGACTGCTCGCGCACCAACCCTTGTAGAGTGACCGCGCCATTGCTCGCACGAACAGAAATGCCCGAAGCGTCGAGGCCCTTTGTATGGGTCAGAGCTCGCCTTACTTGCTTTTGCAGTTCGCGATTTGCAGACCGAATGGCCTTGGCGCTTGACGCCGGTGTCGCTGCAGATGCCGCGATCTCGGACGCACTACCGCCTTGCGCGATAGCTACGTTGTTCACCAAAGCGATAAGTATGCCAATGGCCAAGCCTGCTTTGAAAATTCGCTTCATTCTTTGTTCTCCTCTAGTCATGTAAGAAACAACAACCGCCTGTTGAAAAAATAATTGATTGGCGTCCCACAAGGTCTCCAAGCTGCGCACGCTTACCTTCGCCGTTTCCTGCTCAGCTAATCATCCCCTAATTACCGGACTCAGGCCGCCTGCCCTCAACTTTACGTTTCCAGACTGGCAATCCATATCTTCCGAGGAAAATAGTGCCTCCGTTTTTCTCGGTGCGCGATTGTTGACGGTGCCAGGCCGGCCCGTTACTGCTTCCACGAGCGTGGTGATCCATTGCTTTTCTTGGCCCAAGCCACCAACAACTGAATTGGATGTGCGCGCTATCTGCGTTTTATCCATGAGTCGACAAGTCTGCAATCAAATTTACATTCGTCCCGCCTGTGTTCATGGAGAGAGGCAACTTGATCGTTGCGAGTGGCAGTTCATAGACGACCGCCGCCGCATCGCGTCCCCTGCTTAAACAACCTGCCGGAGTCGATAATGTGCGACCAGTACGGCCGCTGCTATCCCGTGAGCGAAAAACGACCTCAGAAACTTCCGAATTCCGCAAAAAGGTCGGGCATTTGCCTACATCCCGGATCTCCATCCGAATCAATCGACGTCAGTGTCGATTCATGAGATGTCAGTGACCTCGACATGATTCTGTTATACGAACGCTGAAAAGTAAGCAGAAAATCGTTAGCCGGGTGCCACTCGTGCGCAATCTCGGAATGAGGGGCTCGTGGTCGGGATCAGATAAGTACCTACCCGGCGACTGGAGGCAGAGTTAGCGCGCCAGTCGGAGCGATATCGCGGTCGCGGGCGTCCTCCGATGGGGACATGCGTGCGGCTCGCTACCAGCGGTCTTACGTGTTCGCGGATGCATCTTCGAGATGCCGGGGGGCATCGATTTCGAAAAACAGAAGCATGATCATAATGAAGGCGCTGACTCTGGCGCCGAACAACCACAGGACACCGGTCGGACACGCATAGCGCCACAACGACCGTTACGCCTTAGACCCTGGATTCGAACATGTCTGAATACGATTCATGGCAAATGCCCTCACCAACTCAGCACTTTCGCGGTGCTGTCTGGTTTAGTCGGTATTCTGCTCGCAATATGTGGCCAGACGTTCGCGAGGCGCGCGCTTTCTCACGTCGGCTTCACTGATGCACGGGCGTGTTGACAGGCACTGCGCCGATCTGGGCGATGAGTGGCTTTAGGCTCGCAGCAGGATGGCTGCATTCTATGAAAAGCTCGCGGGTCGCGATGTGGAGACTGGCGTAGTTCTGTCGATCGCCCTCTTCCCCTTGGCTTTTCCTCGGTGTTTCGTGGCGTACGCGACGCAGCTTACACCCCTTGTTCGGCAGTTTCCTCTGCGTAAGTCACTCCACACTCGTTGCGCTTTCCGCACTGGTCGCAATGGCGGCGGTCACACGTCCTCGGCTGTTTGCTTCGTCGCAGTCGGAACTGGCAAAAGCGAAAGGCGTTTCGCTACGCCTCATTTCGGTGCTGATTCTCGCGATTGGGGCACTAGGCGATCCGCGTGGACGCGGATCGTAGGCATACTCTTCGTGTTTGCGCTGATGGTTGGGCCGGCGTCGGCCGCGCAGAATCACGCCGCATACCGAGCACACGGCCACTTCCCCAGACCTCTAGCCCAAGCAATTGCGTCTGAGCGTCGATACCGACCCGGGCAAAATCGCGTCCCGGAGTGCTGGGCCAAACGGCGTTCGGCATGGCACCAAGCACGGCCTTAACGTCGCTCGGATTGCCCCCCTGCGCTCACCGCCTGTACCAAGCATTCACCGGGCTCCACTGTCGGAATGCGCTGGGGAGTGATATTCGAATCTAGCATATCTACATTTGCGCTGGCCGCGGTGAAACGCACTGCTTTCATTTCCACGGCAGACAGATAGCGATCTAGGACATGGAAGACATCGCGTCTTTGTTCTGCATGTTCACTTGGTATTCGTTACAAGATATCGGCGGAACATGTTCAAGAAAGAGCATCTGGACGCCGTGCAGTTGATACTGGCAAACGTCTGAGGGGACTTCGAAGCCGAATTGGTGGAATTCAACGGCGAGCACGACCATGTACACCTGCTGCTCAACTACCCGCCGAAGGGGGCGTTGTCGAATCTCGTCGTGTCGTTGAAGGGCGTGTCGTCGCGTTTCCTCCGACAGCAGTTTGGGGACTTCCATCCGTGGCTCAAGCGCAGGCGCGTACTCTGGTCGCCATCCCATTCTGCCCCATCGTGTGGCAGTGAACCGATAGATATCCTTCGACAATACATCGAGGAACAGCAACCGCCTGCGGCGACCGTACTCTCGACCACGGACAAAACTCCGAGGCTTCCCGCACATCGGGTGAATTCGCGCGCGCCCGCGATAGTGCAGATTGCTTGAGCATTGATAGCAGTTCAGTCGATACCATATCGGTATCGAAGCCAGAAAGAATAGTATTGGACGATAAAAACGCGTCGAGCGTATAAAAGCACACTGTGACGGGTATTCGCGCGGACCGTCGCGCAGCGGCAAGTAACGTCGGCGAAGACGCAAACTACAGAATCATCGCGGTCGCGTGCAACGCCGGGCTACACAACATGAAAGAGTGGTACATCGGTCGGCGTACATGGACACCTCCGCGGCGTCGCTGTGGCCTTCGCCCGTCGTCGATCCAGAATCGCGACGCTGGAATCTGAAGGAGAGTCGCGCCTTCGCGGGCGCCCGCCGCCGAAGCTACTTCCCCCGATATCAAACGGAGACGATCACCATGGGCGCTCAAGTTTTTCAAACAAAAGAAGTACAGGAGTTGTTGAAGGCCGCGGCCGGTCTCAACGAAGGGAGCGGTGGTCCGCGTTTCCGCCAGATTGTTTATCGTCTGCTTAGCGATCTATTCAAGGCCATCGACGATCTCGACATCACCCCGAACGAAGTCTGGGCCGGCGTGAACTACCTCAACAAGCTCGGGCAGGACGGCGAAGCCGCGCTACTTGCGGCGGGTCTTGGCCTGGAGAAATATCTCGACCTCCGCATGGATGCGGCGGACAAGCAGGCCGGCATCGATGGAGGCACGCCGCGCACGATCGAAGGTCCGCTTTATGTAGCGGGCGCACCGGTTCGCGAGAGCGTTGCCAAGATCGACATCGATCCCGACCATGATGCCGCCCCCCTCGTTATTCACGGCACGGTCACCGGCCCGGATGGCAATCCGGTCGCAGGGGCAGTCGTCGAATGTTGGCATGCGAATTCGAAGGGCTTCTATTCACACTTCGATCCGACTGGAGCGCAGACTGAGTTAAATCTGCGTGGTGCAGTAAGGACCGGCGTCGACGGAAAGTACGAATTTCGCACGCTCATGCCTGTGGGGTACGGCTGTCCGCCGCATGGCGCAACCCAACAATTGCTCAACGCGCTTGGCCGCCACGGTAACCGTCCAGCGCACGTGCACTTCTTCTTCACGAGCGCCAACCACCGCAAGCTGACGACACAATTCAACGTCGAAGGCGACCCGCTAATCTGGGACGACTTCGCGTATGCTACCCGGGAGGAGCTCATTCCGCATGTCATTGAGAAAACCGGCGGCACAGCGCTGGGCCTGAAAGACGATGCCTACGAGGCGATTGAGTTCAACGTCACTCTAACACCGCTCCTTCAGGGCAAAGACAACCAGATCGTCAATCGTCTTCGTGTTGAAACTACGGCGTAACTACCTGCCGTGCCGGCGGCGAAATGCCGCCGCCTCTCATTGACTAGAAAACTCCGCTCTCCGACGTGTTGGATCTTTGGAAAAGCACCAAAGATGAGTTTCAGGGGATTTGTGCGAGTTGGAACGTCTTGAAGCAAAGCGCAGTGAAGCGACGGGTAAGTGCTCAATGCTGCGTTGACACTGATTCGCGTCTTAGCGCTCCTGCACGCGGCCGTCGGATGCTTCGCTGTGGGTGCACTCAAAGAATTTCCGCCGATCGGATCTTGCGCGCGCGACGCTTAGCAGGTTGCGGAAATACACCCCGACGGAAGCGGCTTTTCTCCATTTACGCGGCCGCCGTCGCTCAATCTTTCGCATTGTGCAATTTCAGTGCGAACCAACCTTTTTTAAAGCGGTGTGAGGTCAATTCTGGCCTCATTTCCGCCGTGTCCCGCCGCTATGGGCGGACTTCTGCCAGCGATCGCATGCGCACGAGGTTGTAGGCCGCCATGTTCAACACGAACATCTGGTCCACCTTCTTCAAACCGCGCACCATCACCTGACGCATGCGTCCCACGGTCTTGGCCCAGCCGAAACCTTGTTCGATCAACTTGCGCTTTTGCTGCGAAATGGCGTAGCCGACGCTCGAGGCAATCGTATCGGGCACCGCCGAACGTCGCCCCGCGGTGTTTTGCGCAACGTGCGGTGTGACCTTCATTTGCTGGCACGCCTCGATGAATTCCTGGGCGTCGTAACCCTTGTCTGCACCCAACGTCAATTCTGCGTTCGGATCCTTTGCCGCTTGCCGCGCGTCGTGAACCATGATCTTGGCCGCTTCACGCTCGGCATGCCCGTCGGCGCGTGTCACGCGCGCATTGACCACCAGGCCGTGCCGGTTATCGGTCAACGTATGGCCCATGTACCGCAATTCGCTGGCCGTTTTGCCTTTGCGATAGAGCTTCGCATCAGGGTCGGTTCTCGACTGATGTGTTTCGTTGCTGCGTTTCTCGCCCTTGAAGTCGCCCGCGCCACCACCATCGTTGTCCTGATCGTCACCGTCCTTGCGTACGAAGCTCTTGTGTCCGGCCCACGCCTGGATCAGCGTGCCGTCCACGCTGAAATGCTCGCCCGAGAGCAGACACTTCTTCTCGGCAATGGCCACCACTTCGTTGAAGAATTCGATGACAGCGTCGTGCTTGATCAATCGCTCGCGGTTCTTCGTGGAGACCGTGGGCACCCACACCTCGTCATCCATTGCCAGGCCGATGAACCAGCGAAAAAGCAGGTTGTATTGCACCTGCTCCATCAGTTGGCGCTCGGAACGGATGCTGTAAAGCACCTGAATCAGCATGGCTCGCAGCAACTTCTCTGGCGCGATGCTCGGCCGCCCGCCCTTTATGTCTGATTCGTACATCTGGGCGAACAGTCGATCCATCTTCGCCAGCGCTTCGTTCGCCATCACGCGGATCGAACGCAACGGATGCGACTTCGGAACGAACTCGTCCAGCTTGCGTACAGAAAACAGACTCTCAGTGAACGTGTCGGCGCCGCGCATGATCTCGATGTGGCAAGTGGAAGTCCATCTATCAACGTTTGACGAACTCTCCGCGATGACGTGTTTCAGCGGTACTTCAGCAACCTGTTAGGCCAGGGTTTTAGGCGCTGGATGCAGCGTCTGATTGAAATCCAACCCGGCTATGAACTCGTACTAGACAGAAATTGGGTATTGCAACACTGCCCTGACGCATACAAAAGCCCTCGTCCGTCTTCGCATTCATAGAAAACACTATCGCGGCCAGTACACGGTGGCGGGTATCACCCGTGCAGAACCCTCAGTTTTCCTTCCTTCGTAAGTCAACCTTACACTCAAAAACCTCAATCAAAAGAATCGCCACGGAATTCGGGCTGCGCAACTTTCGCGCTGCGGAATCGATTCATGACAGATCAAAATCCATCAATGTCTTGTTGTCTGTCTCCAGTGCGACAGGAATCTGCTCTCGAACGAAATCTATGAATGTTCTGATCTTCGCGTCAAGGTATTGGCGTGATGCATACAGGACGTAGGCTGTCAGTTTCTGCAGTTGATATTCGGGTAGGACACGTACCAGCGCACCCGCGCGAAGCGCCGGCAACGCCGTTGACAAAGGAAGCGCACCGATTCCGATGCCTTGCCGTAATGCGGAGCCAAGCGCGTCTGGCACGTTCACCTGAAAGTCTGGCTGTGGAAGTTCGACCGTCACCAACCCATTCGGGCATTCTAAATTCCAACGGTCACGCGGAAATACGGAAGTGAATAACTGCAGGCAAGCATGCCCCTCAAGCTCATCAGTTGTGCGCGGCGTTCCGCGTGCGTTCAGATATTCGGGCGCAGCACACAGCACGCTTCGCACGACGCCGAGTCTGTGCGAAACGAGGGCTGAATCCGGCAGATCCGACAAACTCAGTTGGAAAGCGATGTCGTATCCTTCGTCGAGAAGATCTGGCACATGATTCGACAATGTCAAATCAACGGACACCGAGGGATTGTTCTCGCGGTAACGCACGACAGCCGGCACGACGTATGCTTGGCCAAAGCTCGTGGTTGCATGTATGTGCAGCTTGCCGCGCGGTCGAACCTGCGTCTCGGCAGCTTCCGCTTCAGCCTCATCAACATAGGCGAGAATGCGCTGGCACCGCTCCAAATAGCGATGCCCCGCGTCGGTAAGAGCAACGCGACGCGTACTTCGGTGGAGCAGGCGTGCGCCGAGATGGGTCTCCAGTTGCCCGATCGACCTCGAGGCATGGGCGGTCGTAATTTCCAATCGCTGAGCGGCAGCAGTGAAGCTACCCTCTTCCGCAATGCGGACGAACACCCGCATCATGTGAAACAAGTCCATCTATTCCTCGTTGGCTAAATTGCATCATATCGCCTGATTTCCCAATTTTGGCGCGTGCAATCCGGCGTTTTTGGGCTCCATGCGCGGGCACCGATGATGCATTGAAAGAATCATCGCCAAGGAGATGATCCGTGCTTTGGTCAGCTGCGCCAGACCACACTGCGAATCGATTAGTGTTTCAAAATGTTTGCATGCGGGCGACTGCGCGTTTGCACGCCGCAGAATGTCGCCCGAAACTCCCGGTCACAGTGCATTACAAATGCCTGACATCAGCAATCGCTGCGCGCAGTAGCGGATTTTCCGGCCAATTCGACTTTGGCGCCGCGATTTTTTTCATTGTGACAAAATGCAGTCATTTGGTACGAATCATCCGCGTGTGCGACGCAAGCGAGTCGAAGATGGAAAGTTAATTCGAATGATTGATCACGCTAATCTCGATTTTTTCAATTCAGAATTCAGGGCCGCGTGCGCACGACCAGATCGCTCAGCGCCATCGAGGTATTCCTTCGGGATTACGTAATAAGGTGGCCGGCATGGTCCAGCATTCACGTACCCAGCAGCATTCATGCGGCCTTTTTCTAGCGGCACGTTGAACTTCGAGAACTCCGAAAACTCGCCCTTCGGAAAGAGGCCGATATCGCACTCGCGAAGCTTGTCGGCAATTTCTTTGGCCGCGATCCAATCATGAGTGGTCTTCGCTTTGGCGACACGATCACGAAGCGCTAACTGAGGGAGAGGGCCACATAGCGCACCGCTCGACCAGAAGGCTGTGATTCGATCCGGGTCAATACGTGCCGCAGCGTAGTAATCCTGCTCATTTGGGAGAAATCGCATGTTTGGGGCCAACTCTAAGTCCACGGCAAGCATGCCTATGCCGAGATACTTGCACGCGACCACCTGGGGGATTTTTCCGATTTGCGCCCAGAATGGTCGCGAAAACTCGAATTTGAACGCCTCCGAATTGGCGTAGATCGCCAGTGCAGTGTCCGGGCAAGCTTCAGTGACGTCCCTGAAGAATTGCAGAGCAGTATCGATGTCATTTTTGCACCACATTGGGACGCCGAGCATCGACCCACTTACTCCCATGTCATGCATTGCCCGTGTCTGTTCAATGACCTCACGCGTGTTGAGTGCCGTGGTTCCAGCGAAGAAAGGAACGCGTCCACGAATCGTTTCAAGCACGCAACCCACAAACGCCTTCTTCTCTTCCCACAAGAGACTGTGAGTTTCTCCATACGTGCCAAGACTCAAGAGTCCGTCCACACCGGCTTCGATAAGCGCGTCAACAACTCGCGCGGTTTCGTCTAAGTCAACAGTATCGCGCTCCCGCCAACTCGAAGCGTTCGGCTTTGCTGGGGTAGGCAGGATGGGCCAAAGTCCATTGATGCCAACTGCTTCAATACGTAGTTTTGGGTTCGACATTCCAATCTACCTATAAATTTTGATCTGAAAAATAGTCACGCCCTAATCCAACTCGTTCGTTGAAAGTTCCATGTCGAACGGCCAAATACCGCTGCGAAGAGTCGGTCGCCCTTTTCGCACGCGTGCTCCGACTGACGCGCCCCCTTTGAAACGAATACTGGAAACCGCTGCCAGAAGACGATCGTCTTGAGTACAAGTGAACGGCATGTGTGGCATGGTCGTGCGGTGACACGGAATCCTAGACAGCGATAGCGCCCACCGAGCTGATTGCAAACCTCCCTGAACTTGGCGCGGCTCGTGAGCATGCATTAAGATAGGAAGCTCTATTCATACGTACACGTACATAATTGGACTTATCGTATGGGGATCATTGGCTCGTTGTCAAGAGGAAATCTTGTCCTGGAACTAGTTGAAAACCCGCAAGCCGACGGCCTGTATGCGTACTTTTGCCTGAGGAAGGAGCCAGTGATTTGCAACACGAGCAATGTAGAAGGTCTCATGAGACTCGTTCTTTTCGACAATCCTGGCTCAGGTATTACGTGACGTGAAACGTCGCCGCCGTTTGCAATCACTAGCATTTCCCTCAAGGGGAACGCAGCATGCTGCCCCCTCCCAGGAACTCCACCGCGTGGTCTCCGCCACCGTTACGGCCTAGACCAACGCTATTGCTGATTCCCCCGGGAACCCCGCAAGCGCTCTGGCCTATTTATCCAGTGCACCATGGCTGTCGGCAGGCAATGACGTGACGCTCCAGCGAGGCAAACAAGTACGAAAAGCTTGCGTTTAACCTAGACAACATCGTCAGGTACCGCCACCGCTTCCCGTTCCTCGAGCCGACGATTCTCTAAAAGGCGTTCAACCGGCTTCGGTGTTTCCAGCGCTACGCCGACGACGTGATTGAGCAGATGAAAGAAGTGGGCGGCGACAAATCACAAATTGCCAAATCGGGCGTCCCAATCGCTTCCTCTGTAGTCGTTTGGATCGAACGCACCTGCACCGGCCGGGACGAAGCGGGCGTCGGTCCAGTCTGCGATGCTGACCGTGTGGTCCTGCAGAAGCGTGCGCGGTCCTGAGTGTAGTGCCCCGCAGAGTCTATATGGTGGACAGTCCGCCTTGATGCGCCGATAGATTCGGCGTCTAATCGGTAACAGCGTAGGGGAAGTCTAGAGGCAATATGCGGTGCGCGGATTGCGGTTTCGAGAATGCCGCTGGAGCCAACTTCTGCGAACAGTGCGGAACCCGGATGGTGCGAATCTGCTCGCGATGCGGTCGTGAACTGAGCGCGATCGCTCGCTTTTGCAATGCATGTGGCGCACCCGTTGGTGGTGTGTTTCAAGCATCGCCCTCCGCACCCATTCAATACACGCCTGCCCATCTGGCCGAGCGCATTCTCGCCGAGCAGGCTGCGATCGAAGCCCAGCAAGGAACGGCGGTCGAACGCAAGACGATCACCGCCCTATTTGCCGACATGGCCGGTTCGACCGCACTGATCCAAGAACGGGATCCGGAAGATGCCCATCGTTTGATCGAACCTGTCATCGCTCTGATGATGGAGGCCGTCCATCATTACGAGGGGTTCGTGGCGAAGTCGCTGGGCGACGGCATCCTGGCGCTTTTCGGCGCGCCGATTGCACACGAGGATCATCCCCAACGAGCGCTTTATGCAGCCCTGCGCATGCAGGAAGCGATGCGCAGGCATGCTGACCGTATCCGTCTGCAGGAGGGCATTCCGCTGCAGATTCGCGTGGGTGTCCACACTGGCGAGGTCGTAGTGAGCTCGATCCGCAAGGACGACCTGCGCACGGATTACGATCCGGTCGGGCACACCATCCACATCGCCTCGCGCATGCAGACGATCGCTGCGCTCTCCTCGGTGCTCGTGAGCGAATCCACGTACAAGTTGAATGCGGGATATTTCGAGTTCAAGGCGTTGGGCGCCACCCAGATCAAAGGCATTAAGGAACCGCTGGAAGTTTTCGAGCTGATTGGCCTGGGTGCGCTGCGTACACGCTTGCAACTGGCGGCCCATCGCGGTCTGGCCCGTTTCGTGGGCCGGGCGGCTGAACTGGAGCGCTTGCACGCCGCACTCAGCCAGACGATGGCGGGGAACGGGCAAATCGTCGGCGTGGTGGGCGAAGCTGGCGTCGGAAAGTCGCGGCTGTTCCATGAGTTCAAGGAGCGCTCGCAGCGCGGCTGCCTGATTCTCGAGACGTTCTCGGTCTCCCACGGCAAGGCGTTTCCCTATTTGCCGCTCATCGAACTCCTGCGCAATTACTTCCAGATCACCGCGCAGGACGACGAACGGCGGTGCCGCGAAAAGGTCACGGGACGCGTTTTGACGCTCGAGCGCAGCCTCGAAGATGTGCTGCCCTACGTCCTGTATCTGCTGGGCGCCGGCGAGGCAGATTCGACGGTCGCGACCATGGACGCCCGAATTAGGCGAGAACGGACGTTCGAAGCGATCAAGCGGCTGATCGAACGCGAGAGCCTGAACCAGCCGGTGCAATTGCTGTTCGAGGATCTGCAATGGCTGGACAGCGAGACAGAAGCGTTCCTGGCGTTCCTCATCGAGCACGTGGCGAGCGCGCGGAACATCCTGCTCCTGAACTTTCGCCCCGATTACCATCCTGCCTGGCGCGACAAGGACAACTACAGCCAGATGAGGCTGGACGCACTCGGGCCAGCCGAAGCGCAAGACCTGCTCAGTGGGCTGCTGGGCGATGATCCCGGCCTCATGCTGCTGAAGGAGCGCATTCTCGAGAAGACTGAAGGCAACCCCTTTTTCATGGAAGAGGTGGTCCAAACGCTGGTCGAAGAGGGTGCGCTGCTCGGCGAGTCCGGCCATTGCCGGATTACGAAAACGCCGGCCGAGTTGCACATTCCGACCACGGTGCACGGTGTACTGGCCGCCCGGATGGATCGGCTGCCCATCGCGGAGAAGACATTGCTGCAACATCTGGCGATCGTCGGCAAGGAATTCCCCTGGAGTTTGATCCGGCAGGTCGTCGAGCAATCGGAGGACGAGTTGCGGCGCCTGCTTTCGCGCCTCACGGCGGCGGAGTTCATCTACGAGCGACCGGCCTTCCCGGAAGTCGAGTACACCTTCAAGCATGCGCTAACGCAGGAGGTCGCCGCAAGCTCCCTGCTCTCCGAACAACGCAGTCTGCTGCACGAGCGCACGGCGCGGGCCATCGAAGCACTCTACGCTGGCCGGCTGAACGAGCACTGCAGCGAACTGGCGCACCACTACAGTCTCAGCAGCAATTCGCAGAAGGCCGTGGATTACATGCACCGCGCAGGCCAGCAGGCCATGGAGCGCTCGGCCAGTTTCGATGCGATGCGGCACTTCCAGACGGCTCTCGCGCTGCTCGAGCGCCTTCCTGAGACGCCGGAGCGCGCGCGTCAGGAACTGGCGCTCCGGCTCTCGCTAGGACCGGCTCTGATGGCCGCCCGGGGCTACGCTGCGCCGGACGTGGAAGCCACCTATACACGCGCGCTGGCGCTGTGCGAGCAGATTGGCGATAGCTCTCAGCTCTTTCCAGCGCAATTCGGCTTGCGGACTTACTATTCATTGCGCGCGAATTACGAGAATTCGCGCGTGCTCGGTGAACGGCTGATGCGGGTCGCCTGTAACGCGCAAGATCCGGATTTGCTGGTCGAGGCGCATAGCGCGCTAGGATCGAGCTTGTTCTTCCAAGGCTACTTCCGCACCGCGCGTGACCACCAGGAGGAGCTGCGCACGCGCTACATCCCCGAACAACATAGCGCTCATGCGTTCATCTACGGCATGGATCCGGGTGTGCGCGCGTTGAGCATCGGCTCCTGGACCCAATGGTATCTGGGCTTTCCGGACCTAGCCAGTGAGCGAAGCCGGGAGGCCGTGTCCCTCGCCCAGAAAATCGCCCACCCGTTTGGCATGGCGTTCGCGCTAGTCTCCGCATCGATGCTGCGCCTACTCCTGCAGGAACCACAATCGGCACAGGAGTTTGCCGAGGCGGCCATCATGCTCTCCTCCGAACAGGGATTCCCGTACTACCTGGCCTGGGCAAAAATCCTGCGCGGGTCATCGCTGATCGAGCAGGGCAACGCAAGTGACGGCATCGGAGAGATGACCCAAGGACTCGCCGCATATCTTGCTACGGGCGCCGAGCTGTCGCACACCTATTTTCTCGCTCTGCACGCCACTGCCTGTGCGCGCATCGGACGAGCCGACGAAGGACTCGACGTGCTGGTCGACGCTTTGGCGCTGGTCGAAAAAACTGGAGAACGTTTTCATGAATCGGAGCTGCATCGGCTCCGTGGCGAATTGCTCCTTGTGCGTCCGGGCGTTCGAACACTCGACCCTACCTACGAGGAACAGGCAGAAGGATGCTTTCAGAGGGCCATCACGATCGCGACCGATCAGCGCGCGATGTCGCTGCTGTTGCGCGCGACGATGAGCCTGGCGCGCCTGCGGCGAGTGCAGGGCAATCCGGACGAAGCCAGTAGGATGCTGCGCCGGGTATGCGATGCCTTCACTGAGAATGCAGACACGGCCGACATGAGACAAGCGAGGGTGATGCTTGGCGAAATGCCGAGGGATACGGATTCCTAGCCCCGTGAGCCACGGAAAGCAACTGCGCAAACGCGTGAGGCGCGCTGCAAAGGCCAAAAGGTCTGATCCCGCTGCTTTCCACGATGTTGGAAAGGCCGGAAAGAAGGCCTGGTATCGTCTGGAGCCTTCGGCCCGGTACTTCCCGTAGAACATCGGAAACATTGATCAGGTGCCTTTTCCACGACGCAATGCACTAGCCTACTCCGCCGACACAAAACGGCTCCGTCAGGACGTGTCGACATCTGAAACTGTTCGTTCGCGGAGAATTTCCCTTCGAGCCGATTGGAGCCTTGAGAAGAGCGCGTTCATGTACTTCATCTTCGGAAATTTTAACGAATCCAAGTGTGGCTTTGGACTGACGCCGACCTACGACGTGTTCTGCATGCGAGCCGTGTTCGCTTTACCGCCTCAGTGCATCTTGATATCCGATACGAAGCGCTTCGCCCTATCGTGTTGCGGTTTCTGAAAGAAATCCTGCGGCGTCGCGCGTTCCAATATCCTGCCTTCGTCCATGAAAATGACGCGATCGGCAACCTCGCGTGCGAAATTCATTTCATGCGTGACGCACACCATCGTCATGCCACTACGCGCTAGCCGCTTCATCACTTGCAGCACTTCGCCGACCATCTCCGGATCCAGCGCGCTGGTCGGTTCATCGAACAGCATGACCGCGGGATCCATCATGAGAGCACGCGCGATCGCGACACGCTGCTGCTGACCACCCGACAGCGTGCCCGGATACGCAGCGGCCTTGTGACTTAGGCCAACCTTCTCGAGCAGCGCCATCGCTTTCTCATCAGCTTCATGACGGGCACGCTTCGACAAATGCAACGGAGCGAGCGTCAGGTTCGCCATTACGTTCATGTGTGGAAACAGGTTGAACTGCTGAAACACAAAACCAGCCTCCTGCCTCAGCACATTGAGGTTTGTGCCCTTCCCATGCACCGAGATACCATTCAGCATGATCGAACCGCTGTCGATGCTATCGAGCCCATTGATGGTGCGGATAAGCGTCGATTTACCCGATCCGGACGGACCACAAACGACGACGACCTCGCCTCGGGCGACGGACTCATCAATGGACCACAGCACCTGGTGCCGGCCGAACGACTTGTCGACTTTGCTCAGTTCGATCAATTTAGTCTCCTGCGATTGTCGATAGGACCCGCGTGTGCAAGAACGCCGAGCGCGCCGTACGCCGGCGGATCAGGCTTACTTCGAGGTAGCGCACACTGCGCGTAAGGACAAAACAAATGACAAAGTAAGTAGCAGCCAGCAGGAGGTACACCTGCAGCGGTCGAGTCAGCAACTGGCTATTCACCTGATTCGCAGCGAACGTCAATTCCTGCACACCGATCACATAGCCTAACGAAGTTTCCTTGATCGTCGATATGAACTCGCTCAGCATGCTCGGCAACACGTTGTAGACCGCCTGAGGCACGATTACGCGTCGCAGCGTCGTCATGTAGCCAAGGCCGAGCGCACGTGCCGCCTCGAATTGTCCGCGGGGAATCGCCTCGATACCGGAGCGGATGACCTCCGACAGATATGCGGCCTGATAAACGACTAGTGCGAAGATGAGGGTTACAACGCCCGACACGGTCACGTGCGTAAGCACCGGCAAAAGGAAATAGGCCCAAAAGATCAGCATGAGCAACGGCATACCACGTACGAACTGTACGACCGCGAATGCGGACCAGCGTAGTACGCCGAACGGCGAAATGCGGCAGATCGCGATCAGCAAAGCGATCGGCAGCGACGCGGCGAGACACAGTACCGCGATCAGAATCGTCATCGCTACGCCGCCCAGCGGTCCTTGCGGATACTGGCCGACCAGGAAAGTCTGCCAGTACTGCGTCAGAATCTCGATCATCGTCTCCCCTCCGCGACATTGAAGCGTCGCCCGAGCGCCGCCCCGCAGAACATGATCGCAAACGAAATCGCCAGGTAGATGACGGTCGCAACCGCAAACGCTTCAAATGTGCGATACGTGTTGCTATCGACCTCCTTCGCCTCGTACGTCAATTCCGCCACGCCGACGGCCATCGCGAGACTTGTGTTCTTGAATAGCACCAACGCCTGATTGAGCAGCGGTGGCAGCGAAATTCGCAAGGCCTGGGGCATGATCACGGTGCGCATCGTCAACAGATAGCTCATCCCGAGCGCCCGCCCAGCCTCCATCTGGCCGCGCGGGATCGCCCTCAGTCCACTACGCAGATCCTCGGATACATAGGCCGCTGCACAGAGCACCAGCGCGACCGCTGCGAGCGGAGATTCGCTGCCGTGGCTGGCAAGATAATCGCGCAGCCACGCAGGGAAGAGGCTCGGTGCCGCGAAGTACCAGAACAGCAATTGCACGACGAGCGGTACATTGCGGTGATACTCGACGTACGCTGCGACAACCGCCGCGCCGCCGCGCACACCGCTGTTCCTGACGACCGCGAGTAATGCACCGAGGACGATGCTGCCCAGCCACGCCACCGCGAACAGCGCGAGCGTAACAAGCGTCCCGCCGATGAACGCCCGTAGATAGTCGCCGTGCAGCACGGCGGCAAAATCGAACTGATAGTGCATGAGGAAACTCCTCGCCAATTACGTCGCTCAGCCCTTTATCGCCACAATCTTGAAGTCGCGACGGATCTTGTATTCGCTGCTAGCGCCCAGCCATTTATCAAAGATCACTCCGGCCTCGCCTGAACGCTCCATCGCTTCCAGCGCGTGGTCGACGGCCTCGCGCAATGCCGACTCGTTCTTGCGGACACCGATTCCCCATTGCTCCGAATACACTGGCTGATCAATGATCGCGAGTGGCACGGCCTCATCCGTCTGACGCTGCATCTTGACCAATGCGAGTTCGGACGCGCATAACCCATCGACCTTGTGCTGCATGATCGCCAGAAAACCGCTCGTCGGATCGGGATAGCTGATGACGCTCGCCTTCGGTAGCAGCTTGCGCACCGCGGGCTCCGCGGATGACCCCTTGACTACCGCGATGCGCTTCGTATCCATCTGGCTGAGCGAGGACAGATTCGCATCCTTGCGCACCAGCAGCTTCGACGGACCTGCGAAATAGGCATCGCTGAAGTCGATCTGTTCGGCGCGCTGCGGCGTGTAGCCAAGATTCGCCGCGATCACGTCTACTCGCCCTTGCAGCAACTCGGGAATCCGCGCATCGACGGCAATCAACTTGATCTGCAGCTTGACCTTCAATGCCTCCGCGATGCCTTTGCAGAAATCGACATCGTATCCGACTATCTCGCGCGTTTTCGGGTCCTGAAACGAGAATGGCGGCGCCGTGCCCAACGTTCCGCAGATCAGCGTGCCGCGCTGCTTGATATCGGCCAGCGCGTCGGCATGCGCGGCAACCCCGTAAACCAGCGCCAGAATGCTGGCGACCGACATGAGAAAGCGTTTCATGATGTTGATGTCTCCAATCTTGGGTTATTATCAACTTGTTAACGGAGCGCTTCGCACGCGGACTTGATGCGGCGGCAGCCCTCTTCCACGGTCTCAAGTGCTGTGGCGAACGACAGCCGGATCGACGGCGACACGCCGTAGGCCGCACCGTCGAGCACTGCGACCTTCGCATGGTCAAGCAAATATGCGGCGAAATCCATATCGGAGCCAATTCGCGTTCCGGCTGGCGTAGTCTTGCCAATCACGCGTGCGCAGCCGGGGAAGATGTAGAACGCGCCGGAAGGCCGCACGCAGTCGAGCAAGTCGACGGTGCTCAGTATCCGCATCGCCGCATCGAGTCGTTCGCGAAACGTCGCGACGCAATGCGCGACGAAATTCTGCGGGCCCGTCAGCGCGGCTGCGGCTGCCGCCTGACTGATCGACGACACGCAACTGACTGTCTGCGACTGGAGCGTGCTCAACTGGCGAATCAAGCCATTGGGACCAACGCCGTAGCCGATACGCCAGCCGGTCATTGCATACGTCTTCGACACGCCATTTACCGACAGCGAGCGGTCAGCGAGCGCCGGCACAACCTCAAGCGGCGTCAACGCCTTGCCGTCACCGTAATGGAAGTGTTCGTAGATATCGTCGCTGAGCAACCACACGCGTTCGTGGGAGAGAATCACCTCCCCGAGTTCGCGCAATTCGCGCTCGCTATAGGATGCGCCGGTAGGGTTGTTGGGCGAATTCAGCACTACCCAGCGGGTACGGGGCGTAATTGCCCGGTCGAGTTCGTCAGCTGTCAGCTTGTAGTCGCGCGCCGCCGATGCGCGCACGATGACGGGCACGCCTTCGTTGAGCGCAACCATGTCTGGATATGATACCCAGTAGGGTGCGGGCACAATTACCTCGTCGCCGGGGTTCAAAGTCGCTGCGAAGGCGTTGTGCAGAACCTGTTTTGCGCCACTTCCGATGAAGACCTGTGTCGCATCGATCGACACGCCATTCTCTCGCCGATACTTCTCGACAACCGCTTCACGCAATGTCTGGGTGCCCGCCGCCCCGGTATATTTCGTGTCGCCGCGCGCAATCGCGTCGATGGCCGCTGCCTTCACGTGATCTGGTGTATCGAGATCCGGCTCGCCGATGGACAGATCCAGAATCGTATGGCCTTCGCGCATCAACTGCAAGACGCGTTCGCGTGCCGACCCACTGGCCGACGGTTTGATCCGCGACAGCCGCTCGGACGCCGGAATGGTGTTTGTGATCGCATTCATTGGAGCGCACCCCGCAGGCTGGCGATTCGGGCGTCGACCCATCTCCGATCGACTGCATCGGTCGCAACTGCTTCACTGAAGGCCCGTTCTTTTTGGACGTGGCGCACAGCGCGCTCGAGCACGCCGGCTGCATCGTCGGGGCGGATGGCCAACACGCCATCCGCATCTGCAACGATCAGGTCGCCAGGAAACACCACCATGCCGTCGATCGTTACGACTGTGTTGATTTCACCTGGACCATCCTTGTGTGGTCCCCGATGGGTAACGCCTCGCGAGTAGCACGGAAAGCCGGTTTTTCGGAACGCTGCCACGTCGCGCACCGCACCATCGATGACGAAACCCGCCACGAGTCGCCGCTGCGCCATCTGCATCATCAGATCGCCGACCACTGCGTTGTCGCACGTGCCACTGGCGTCCACCACTAGCACATCGCCAGCTTGAAGCAGGTCGAAGGCCTTGTGGATCATCAGGTTGTCGCCCGACCGCGTCTTGACCGTCACCGCATTTCCGATGAGTGGCGCGTCGCCGTGCCGCGGTACGAGACTCATCGTGCCCGTGCAGCGTCCCATACAGTCACTCAGCGCCGCAACCGGAAGCCCCGCGAATGCCTCTCTTTGCTGCTCGTCCAGACCCTGCACCCGAGATTCGATGCGCACCGCTGTCTCCGTCATATCTGCTCCTAAAAAAATGTGGCCTTGCACTCGACTTGGTAAATACAGTCTAGGCTTCGACAAAAATGCGAAAAAGCGATAAATTTTCTTGATCTATCACGAGAAAAATTCCTGGAGCACGCGATGCACCCGACGATCAAGCAACTCGAAGCCTTTCTCTCGACAGCCCGGCTCGGCAGCTTCAGTTCAGCTTCGGAGAGCCTGCATACGACGCAATCCGCCGTGTCAAAGCGCGTCGCGGAACTGGAAGCAGCGTTGTCGGTCTCCCTATTCGAGCGTAGTCAAAAGCGCCCCGCGCTCACCGCAAAAGGACGCGCGCTGCTGCCGCTTGCAGAACAGATGGTCGAGCTGCTCTCGCGCATCGACGAAGAAGTCCAGGACCCGGACCCGTTCGCCGGACGCTTGCGCATCGGCGTGACGGAGATCTCGGCATTGACATGGTTGCGGCGCTTTATCGAGCGCGCGCGCGAACTCTATCCGCGCCTGACCATCGATCCTGAAGTGAACTCGAGCCGCACGCTGCTCGAACAGTTCGACGATAATGCGCTCGATATTGCTGTCGTCCCCGAGAGCGATCGTTGGCCGGCGAACTATTGCAGCGTCGCCGTCGGGACGCTCAGAACCGCATGGGTCGCTAGCCCTTCGCGAGTGGGCCGCAAGCGCCGCATCGCTCCGCGGGAACTGGTAAATCACCCGCTGCTGCTGCAAGCAGCAACGTCCGTGACTGCACGCGTTCATGAGTCGTGGTTGCGGAAGCACCGCGTGTCCGCTCGCCTAGTGACGCGCACGAACAGCCTTCCGGTGCTCGGCCAATTGACGATTGCCGGCCTTGGCCTCAGCGTGCTGCCGATCGAGTTCTTTCGGGAAGAAATTTCAAAGAACCTGCTCGTCGTCCTTGATACAGGAGACACCTTGCCTCAACTCGACTATCACGCGATCTATCGCCGTGAGCGGCGCGATCCGATGTCAAAGATCGCGGAATTGGTCGAAACCCTGTGCGACTTTCACAAGGCAGCGGACTAGCCGCTGCTGCACCGTTACGGCTCCGCACCTATCCTTGACTGTAAGCGACCCGAACTCACAGGCCCTCGTCATTGGACTCCCCGACATACTTCATCAAGAATCGTGATCAACAACTCCGCCTGTTCCTCGAAATCGCCGAGCGGAAGTCATTGCCCAAGGCTGCTGACCGAGCGGGTTTGAGCCAGTCGGGCTTAAGCAAACAGCTCGCAAGCCTCGGGCTATTCGTCGGACAATTACTTTTCCAGCGCAATGGCCGCGGCGTCGAGCTGACCGATGCCGGACGCAGATTGCGGGACGTCGCCCGGCCCGCTTACGACCTCATCGACGCTACCTTACGCCTTTCGGATCGGGGTAACGGAAGCTGTCAGACTGGCCGCGCCTTGCGAAGCGTGGGAACCCTGCCCGCCTGGCGAAGAAGTTCGCGTAGGCGCGCTCCAGATCCTTTAGCGCCTGCTGCAAGGGATGGACCGGAGCATCGGACAGCCACGGTGTATCGTGCCATTGCGCCACGCGGTGAGTTCCTTGCAAAGCCCGGCGTAACCGAGCTTTTTCTCGCCACGCTCGTAGCGCTCCATCTGCAACGCCAGCGCCTTGTTGAAGACGAGTCGGCACGAGCCGGCGAAGCGGCGCATGTTGCGCTGCTGCTCGCCAGTCGGCATGAGTTCGTATTTGAAGGCCTGGAGTCGTTGCATAAGCGAAGGCTTACCAGCACTCACGTGTTGTCAAGGACGCCTGCGGCGTCCGCGCTATCCTCCCGCCCTGCAGGACGGAGCTTGCCGCGCATCTCGGTCATGTATCACCGCGCCCGCGCCGATCTTGCTGCTCGCACAGGCGACGATCACCGCAGCACCCTGCGCTGCGAACGCCTTCGCTATTCCTGCACCGATTCCTTTCGACGCGCCCGTTACGCAACCTTCGAGACTCGCCATGCCGTCCTCAAGCGCTGAGAGATTCTCCCTTCAGTTGGGCAAGCGCACAGCGCCCGGCAACACCGTAAGGGTTGCCGAGAGTCTCCAGTATTTCGACATGGTTATAGCCTCTTCCGATCACGAGACTTGCCGGTTTGCCCGATTTCCGGACTGCTGCCGCGAAATCGTCACTTTGCCGCATGAACTCCGGGGTCTCTAGCGTTCCATGCACCAACGCGAGTGGTGCCGTCAATGCATCGAGGTGACGCTGAGGGCTCAGCTGTGCTTCCGTTTCATCGGTGAATTTCACGTACTTGCTACGCGACGACAGGCGCACGGGCTTCAGATCGTATATTCCGCTGATCAAAGTAGCGGCCTTGATAAAACCGCTGGGTAGTCCGTAATCCTTCTCCCAGTTCGTGGTTAGCGCAACCGCAGCCAGATGCGCACCCGAAGAGTGGCCGGAAATATAGATCCGGTCAGGGTCGCCGCCAAACGACGAAGCATTCTTGTAAACCCATTCCAAGCAACGATTGACTTGCTCGGACATCTGCATCAGATTTCCGCCAGCCTCGATCACGTTGATGAAATCCGGGACAATAAAATGCACCCCGCGCTTTACGAACATCTCGGCAAGGAACCCGAATTGACTCGCAGAGCCGGCTCGCCAAGCGCCCCCATGAACAAAAATGTGAACTGGAGCCTTTCGCTCCTTTGCCGAATACAAATCCAGCGTTTCAACGGAAGTTGCCCCGTATCGAATTTTTGTCGGTGCCCCAAGTCGGGACCGTGCATCGTCGCTGTTGGTTTCCCAACGTTTGATCACTATGTCAAGATTGGACGCATAAGCGGCTTGGTCATAAGCCCTATCCAACGATTCCTGATCGAAATCCAGCCACACAGGCTTGCCACGCGGCGCGATTGATTGCGCGCCAACTTTACTCGCAAGCGCGACGGCCGTCGCTGCGATAGCGCCCGACAGCACCATTCTGCGGCCTGCATCGACATTCCTCCGCATCTCCCCTCCCATTGTAACGAACATGCACGGCAACTTTCTGCTTTTGTTTTTCAGCTGGACAGCTTCAGCCCCCAACGTCCCTACCAATATAGCCATTTGGACGTACACGTACTATTCGCGAGTGTATGTGCATGGCGGCTCCGGCGTCAAGGTACAGGATCGACGCGCGAGCGACCGCTGGAGCTCCACAGCGGCACCAAACCCGGGCGCCCTCGGGCGGTGGACACCCACCAGGTGGACGCCCTGCTACGCCTACTGTCCTTAACGAGCCGTGTCAGAAGATCTGACGCATGCCGCCCCGCAGCGCAAGCTGGTTCGTCCGGACGACAGGCCCAACCGAGATCCAACAGACGGTTGGCATAGTCGACACCGAATCTCTTCGAGCCAGTTTGCGAGAATTCACCCGAGACGCGGTCGAAATCGAACCCAGCCGCTGGAGGGTTCGGAATGCTCAAGGCTTTGAAAGGGAATATAACGAAGATTTGGGAGCGTAATTTTCGAACCGCGACGTGTAACGGCGGCTGTGCCTCAAGGCATTGCGCTCGTGCGCTGCATGTTGGCTGGGTCCACGACAAGACGACGGGCATTGAGCCGGCCCCTTTGTTGGAAAAAAGGCCAACGCTGTTCGTCGCATAATATGCTTAGGCGTCCGATTATTTTGGCCGTCTGTCCCGCAGGCCCTTCCATCAACGAGACCGCCGGCCGACGGGTCGAGCCCAACCAGCCCCGAGGCAAAGACAAACGGGTCGACCCGCACGACAGAGCTATAGTGGAAACGTGCCGTTGGCAAGAACGCTCGACGAAATAGTGTCGCCGTGCATGATTGCGCCAGAAATTGCCGTGTTCGGACTCCCTCGCTTGCCAAAGCAACGGCAGAATCATCGAATTGACGGGCCCTGTGTCGCGCCCGTCCGCGATATGCGCCCGTTTCAGATAGTGATGATCTTCGACGCGGTAACATCGGGGCGCCGTGAGATGTCTCCCTCCTTCAAATTGATCTCGGCGATCTGATTCCGGTTCGGTGGTGCTTCCCAGGAAGAATGGCGGTTCCAGACCTCGGGATCGTGACCGGGGATGACGCGCTCCGTCTTTTGCTTGAGGAGTTCTCGCATCTGACGGTACACGTGAATCTGATTGAACGCGTTACCCTGGTGATAACCCGGGGGCCACATGCGATCAATGTTCGAGTACCAGTAAACGATGTCGCCAGCGGCTACGAACGGCCCGTTACGTGTGTTCACTTCGAACCATTGCGAACCGAACGTATGACTGTCCTTCGCGAGGCGAGCCGTTACACCCGGCAAAACCTCTTCGTCACCGTGGATGAATTTGACTCTCCCGTCGGAAACGCCCTGCGCTGCACGCATCAGATCCGTCGGATCGAAGGACGAAAACACCCACGCCTTTTCCTCTTCGGTCTCATGCTGGTGAGCCGCACATACCGCCTGCGACCAACCCCGATACTCATCGATCTGGATATACAGCTTTGCGTTTGGGAAGGCTTCGAAATTTCCCATGTGATCGAAGTGCATGTGTGTCACAAGTATCGTATCGACATCCTCCGGCGCAAAGCCGATTCGTCCAAGCACGTCTCGCGGTTCTTCCCAACTGGAGAATGGGTATTTCGTCAACCAATAGTCGTTACGAAATCCACAGTCGACAAGCGCAACATGCTGCTTACCACCTACCTCTCCTCCGACCAGTAGCGTGTAGATCATGGGGACGCGGAGGATTCCGGCATTGCTGTAGATGCCAGCACCGCCGAAGAAGTCAGGCGGCATGTCTACCTGGCAGTATGCAAGCGCCCAGATCGAGTAATCCGTGTCTCGCACAGGTTGGTGGCCAATGATGGATGGAACGCTCACGTGAATCTCCTGACTTGAGGACGTATTTAAAGTTTGTAGACCGAAATATATGAAATGCTGGATAACGCGCCGCCCACAACTACGCTGCCTGAAACGCATCTCCTTCGGGCTGAACGTAAGTCTCGAAATGCATACGAACTCGTCTTATGTGTCGGTGGGTCAGGAGTCTCCGGCTCTCTTCATCAGCGGCCGGCAAGTGGTCGCATAAAAAATACGTACACGTACTTTATATGCGACGATCATAGTTGCGGCCCCGAACCGCTGTCAAGAGGTACGACAACGCTAGCCGGTAGGTAAAAACCCGCTCATCCTTTGACCCAGCAATCAAACACGGCCTCTGCCGTATCCCCCACTTTTTGAATCCACCTCCCCCGATTCACTGCCCCTCCGCCATTTTTTGGCCCGTAACAATCCTCCCACCCCACGTACGACGACCGGGCATTCCAACAACAAAACGTGGCAAGCCGGTCAGTGCTGAGCACCGAATGCCATTCGACGTGGGAAGCAATCACGCCGGACCTCCCTCTGATCAGACGAGGGGCTCGGCAGCGTGGACAAACAAAGCCGCCTAGCACTTCACGCTGACCTCCATGCCCGCGCGGGATTCGCCGGGTGTCGCCGCCGTGACTTACCTGATACTGCGACGGATTCGAACGGCACGCTAAAGGCATGGCAGCCCGACAACTTCGCTCGCACTGCATCCGCGCCCTGCCGCCATGTCGTGTCGGGCGCGTCTACTCGCGAATAAGATCGTGGGCCAGAATCAAGCAGCAAAATTTCGTCCTATCGTCGATATCGACCGTGCCGTAGAGCGTCGGCTTCTTGTCGATATCGTACTTGACGCGCCGCCCTCAGGCGCCCGGGTCGTCATCATCGCGGCGCCGGCCGGCTTCGGCAAGACCACGTTGCTGGCGCAGACAGAGCGTGTCGCCCGCGAACGCGGCGAGCGTACTTTCTGGATGAACTGCGACGTAACGGACCGGCACCCGATAGACTTCCTTGCGAGCTTCACCCTCGCACTGGCCGCTGGCGGATTGCATGTGTCCGCTCACGAAGGCGCCGGAGATGTGATCACGAGTCTTGCAGAGGCGGCGGGCTTTTGCACGCTTTTTATCGACCAATACGAAGCCGCGTGGTCCGGCGAAATCGATCAGTTAATCGAATATTTCGCGGGGGCGCTTGGCCCACGCAGCCGCCTTGTGATCGCCGGCCGACAGATTCCGGTCATCTCCCTTTCGCAGTTGCAGCTTCAGGGAGCCGTGCGCGTCGTCGACGCCGACACCTTGCGATTTTCCCAGAACGACACCCTCGAATTGCTTCGTGAAGTGGCCGCTCCGTCAGGTGCGCAGGTGTGGGCGCGATATACGGAAGGATGGCCATTCGCGCTCCAGATGGTGCGACTGCGAAGCGTTTCCGGCTCGGTGCCCGATGTCGCCGAAGCAGGCGGTCAAGTGACGCTTACCCACATCTTCGATTATCTTGCGCACGAAGTGTTTTCGTCACTGTCGAGTGAGTTGGGTGATTTCCTCATCGACTGCTGCATCCTCGAAGATGTCGATGCCGTAGCTGCGGACGCGATCCGGCAGCGCGACGACAGCGCAGTCTGGCTCGGCGAGGCCCGGTCACGCAGGCCAATCGTGTATGTCAGCGAGGCTCCAATAAGCGCGCGGCTCCACCCATTGTTGCGCGACTTCCTGCGCAGCCGATTGGAAAGATCGTCGCGTGCAAGGTTCACGAGGTTGCATGCCAATGCCGCGCAACTCTATGCACAACGCGGAAATGTCTTTCTCGCGGTTGCTCATGCGGTTCAGGCGGGGATGCTCGACTTCGCCACGAACGTGATTCTCGCAGCGGGCGCGGTACGTCTGCTCATCAGCGAAGGATCCAGCCGCGCGAAGGCATTGCTCGATCTTCTCCCGATCTCCCATGTGAGAAACGAGCCTCGGTTGCGTCTGATGCTGGTTTGCATTGGTCTCGTCGACGAGCGGAGCGTCGACAACGCATTCGACCTGTCGAGGCTGGAAGCCACACTCTCCGCCGAAGGACCGAATGGGATACTGGATGAAGCAGTCAGACTAGATCTTGCCTACGTCCGTTCGATCGTGGCAATCGAGGAATCCGAGCGAGCGATCGAGTTTCACCCGTGGCAGACCGTCGGCGAAGTTTTGCAGGACGCGCGCGCTCGCTTCTTCGAAGATCCGCGCTATCTGTGTCTGTGTCTGCCGGTGGAGATTCTTTTTTTACAGCGTTATGGTCGTATTGGAGCGGCACGCGTCAGGATCGACGAGTTCGTCGAGATCAATAAGTCGGAGCGCTTCCGCCAGAACGCGCCATGGTCGATCATTTTCTCCGCGTTGAGCGACTGTGCGCAGGGCCGTCTTTCGGAGGTCGACGGAACACTGCAGCGCGCCGCATCCAGCGACGTCATCGCAGCCGAGGTGCAGGTCCGCTCATTCATGCAAATGATGTATGCGACGCTCGGTCGGGCCCGCTATGGAGTGGGCGCACTGCAGGACGCCCTGTCCTGCTTTGGTCATTGCGATGACAGCACGAGCGCCGCGCTCGTCGAGGTGTGGTAAGGAGGCGTGCTTTGCGCCGCCCGAGCGGAATTCTTTCTCGGGAAATCCGGTGAGGCACTGCGGCGCCTGTCCGATGCGCGAATGCGTGCGGAGGTGCGCAATCGCTACCATTTGGGTCTTGCAGCGACGGCCACTCTCATCGAACTTTACGTTCGATTGGAGGAGATACCCGAGGCGCAGCGACTCGCAAACGAAATCCATCTTGCCGATCGATGGCAGCGCATCGTCAATGGCACCGAAGCGCCGTGGGCCGAAGTCGAAGCCATCGGACAAGCCCGATATTGGGTGCTTCTTGGATCGCAAGCATATGATGATGCATACGAGACCGCACAAGCGTTCGAGGCATCTGCGATATTCCGTGAAAGGCCGGCAGCAGAGGCTCGCGCCCGGCTGATGAAGGCGCATGCATCGATGGCCGGAAATCTTGATCGACGCCCGGAAGCGGATATCGCAAAGGCACTCGAATTGACATGCGGCGGCGGCGGCCTTCAATGCTTCGTGGAAGCCGGCGAGCTCGTGAACACGGTGGTTCGCGAGCTCGCAGAAAGCGGCACATCCGGACACCGTGAATGGGCGAAGCAGATCGTCGCAACATGGGAACGGAACTTCCGCGAGCGCGTCAGCAGTTCGCTGCTTTTTACTGCGCGCGAACGCGACGTGCTGGCAGGCTTCGCAAGCGGCTACACGACCAAGGTGATCGCCCGAAACTTGTCGATCTCACCCGAGACCGTCAATCAACACCTGAAGTCCATTTTTAGCAAGCTCGACGTCTCCGGACGCAAGAACGCCGTCTCCGAAGCTCGTCGCAGGGCCATAGTGCCTTGATATTTGCGTGGGCTAGCAGCTTCAGCCATCGTCGCGAAGAGACGCTCGCAAGGAGCAATCGCCAAGGCAATATGACGGTGCCGGAGAGGCATCGCTCAACGCGAACTCTGCTCCGGAGCCGCTCATGCGCCGTCATTTGGACCTTCGCAGTTCGCGTTAGGGTCCGTAGAATCGCATAAAGACATCGATTCCATGATCGACCTTCTGCCGCAACTGAGCGTCGCTGAACGAAGCGCGGGCGCCGAGTTTGACTTCAAGATTAGAGAAACCGATCCAAAGGCCAGCAAGATCATCCGCTGCCTGCATGGCGTCGCAGCCCCTCAATGCCCCCTTCTCGACAGCATCCAGAATCAGCGACGCAAGAATCGCTTGTCCCCGCCCTGGTCCGCTTGCGAAAAACCGCTTCGGAAGCTCGGGGCTTCTTTTTGCCGCTGTCGCTATGAGGCGGTCCCATCCAGCGAGCTCCCGATCGTTTATAAATCGAGTAAAGCGCATCCCGAACTCACGAAGTGCCTCAACGATATCCATCGTCAAGCCCGCTGCCAATTCGTCGTCTGTCGCTGTCCTGTCAGACTCACGCCGAATGACCGCATCAATCAGTTCGTCCTTGTCCGGGAAATACGCAAACAAAGTCGCTTTTGCGACTCCTGCATGTGCAGCAATAGCGCTGGTTGTAACGTCCGCCCCTTGCTCCAAAAGCAACTCACGTGCAGCATCAAGAAGCGCCTCGCGCTTTGTAAGATCCTTTGGACGTCCACGCGGAAGTATAGTCATGTCAAATTCGGTGATCTCAAGGTCAAAATCGCGGCCATCAGCATACCTCCCGCGACTGAAATATGCTCCAGTGCGATGTGTAGTTCTTCGGTTCGACGGGGCTCAGAAAAAGTCCAGAACGCGTGGCCGTAGGGGATGGTAAGCAGCGTAAATA
>NZ_JAYMSC010000052.1:0-48317 GCF_038900775.1 Paraburkholderia sp. JHI869 | reverse complement strand
ACCCGCGAATATCAGCTTGATCCACCGTCGAGATTTACTGCTACGCCGCCCTCAGGAAATTTACTCTAACCATGGACTAGATCTTGAAAACCGATTCCGATTGACACCGGGAGTCATATCAGCGCGGCGATTCGGGCAGCGCCGCGAGCAACACGATCGCGAGCACGAGGGGCAGCACGCCGCCTGCGAAAAAGAGCCCGCGCCAGCCGTACGCCGGCAGCACTTGCGCCGCGAAAATGCCCGCCAGCATGCCGCCGAGCGGCACGCACACGATGGTTGCCGTCACCGCGAACGTGCGAAAGCGCGCGGGAGTGAATTCAGCTGTCATCGTCGTCGAACTCGGCAGCGCGCCGCCGATGCCAAACCCGGCAATGAAGCGCAACGCGGCGATGGCCGCCACGTTCGGCGCGAGGCCGATCGCGCACGTCGCCGTGCCGAACACGAGCACGCTGCCCACCACGGCCCAGCGGCGTCCGAAGCGATCCGCGAACAGGCCTGCGAACGCGCTGCCGAAGCCCATGCCGATCAGCCCCGCCGCCACGACGGGTGCGAACGCATTGCGCGTGATGCCCCACTCCTTGATCAGCACCGGAATCGCGAAACCGATCAACTGGCTGTCGAAGCCATCGACGACGATCGACAAGGCCGCCAGCACGACGGCGATTTTCTGCAGCGTGGAATACGCGCCTTCGTCGAGTGTGCGGCCGATATCGACCGTGCCGCCGGCGATGGCGGCACTCTCGTGCGGCGTCGCCCCCGAAGCGGGAGCGGGCGTGGCATATGTCATGAATTGTCTCCTTTGCTGCGCTGTGAGCGCGCAGTCATTCGTTTGTCATGGTGGCGCGACGTGTATTGCCTATTTCATACGGATTCCTTTGCATCGACGAGGCGCACGAGATGCAGCAGCGCTTCCGTGTTCGGCACGGCCACAGCGCGCATGCGCGCGGCCTGGACCACCGCGCCGTTGATGGCCTCGATCTCGGTCTTGCGTCCGGCGAGCACGTCCTGAAGCATCGAAGGCCGATGCGCGCGGTGATGCGCGAGCGCGTGCCGCACGTTGTCCGCCACATGCGCCTCGTTCACCGCCACGCCGTGCGCGTGCGCGACCGCCGCGACTTCCGCGACGATCTTCAGCGCGAGCGTTTCGCCGTCCGGCACGTTCGTGAGTTCGCCGACGGTACAGCCCGTCACCGCGCACAGACTGTTGAGCGCCGCGTTGAACGCGACTTTCTCCCAGATCGCGGCCCAGACATCGGCGTCCGCGGTGCAGGCGAGGCCCGCGTCATTGAGCGCTTGGACCGTGCGGGTCAGCATCGGCGAGTTCGAGCCGTCCGCGCTCATCAAGCGGATCGCACCCGCGCCGTGCGAACTCACACGGCCGGGGCCGTTCTTGTCGGCAGGCCAGGTCGTCACGCCTATCATCACGCGCGCCGGGTCCGCGAAACTTGCGAGACGCTCGGCGTTGCCGAGGCCGTTCTGCAGCGAGAGCAACCCGGTTTGCGGCCCGAGCACGGCATGCGCCGCGCCAAGCGCCGCCTGCGTGTGCAGCGTCTTGGTGAAGACGATCAGCAGATCGGCGGGCGTGGTCGCCGCCTCCGGCCGCATCGCTTCGAGATTCGTGACGGTGCGCTCCCCTGCATCGGTCGTGAGCCGCAGACCGGCTTCGTTGATCGCGTTCAGGTGAGCTTCGTCGACGTCGAGCAGCGTCACGCGATGGCCTGCAACGGCGAGCAAAGCGCCGAACAGCGAGCCCATCGCGCCCGCGCCGAGTATGGCGATATGCATGGCGCGCCCTTAGAACGGATAGTGGCGCGGCGCGGTCTGCATCGTGATCCAGCGCAGTTCGGTGAATTCGGCAATCCCCGCCTTGCCGCCGAAGCGCCCGAAGCCGCTCTCCTTCACGCCGCCGAACGGCATCTGCGCTTCGTCGTGCACCGTCGGCCCGTTGATATGGCAGATGCCCGACTCGATGCGCTGCGCGACGCCCCACGCCCGCGCCGTGTCGCGACTGAAGACCGCCGACGAAAGCCCGTACGCGTTGTCGTTCGCGCAGGCAATCGCGGCGTCCTCGCCGCGCACGCGCACGATGCCCTTCACGGGGCCGAACGATTCGTCGTGATAGATGCGCATTGCGGGCGTCACATGGTCGAGCAGCGTGGCGGGCATGAGCGTGCTGTCGGCCTTGCCGCCGCATACGAGCGTCGCGCCTTTGGCGAGCGCGTCGTCGATCAGCGCGTTGCAGCGCTCCACGGTGCTCATGTCCACCACCGAGCCGAGCACGACCGGGCCCTTGCGCGGATCGCCGAGCGGCAGCGCACGCGCGCGCTCGCCCAGACGCGCGACGAAGGCGTCGGCAATGCTTTCGTCGACGATGATGCGCTCCGTCGACATGCAGATCTGCCCGGAATTGGCGAACGCGCCGAACGCGGCCGCGTGCGCCGCCGCTTCGATATCGGCGTCGTCGAGCACGACGAGCGGCGCCTTACCGCCCAGTTCGAGCACCGAAGGCTTCAAATGGCGCGCGCAGGTTTCGGCGATGATGCGGCCCACGCGCGTGGAGCCCGTGAAGTTCACGCGGCGCACTTTCGGGTGCGCGATCATGGCTTCGACCACGCGCGCGGCGTCGGCAGGCGCGTTCGTCACGAAGTTGACGGTGCCGCGCGGCAGGCCCGCCTCCTGCATCGCCGCGATGATGAGACCGTGCGTGGCCGGGCAGATCTCCGAGCCCTTGAGCACGACGGTATTGCCGCACGCGAGCGGCAGCGCGATGGCGCGCACCGCGAGGATCACGGGCGCATTCCACGGAGCCAGGCCGAGCACGACGCCCGCCGGCTGGCGCACGCCCATGGCGAGGCTGCCGGGCACGTCGGATGGGATCAGCTCGCCGCCGATCTGCGTGGTGAGCGCGGCGGCCTCGATCAGGCCCGCTGCCGCAAGATGCACGTTGAAGCCCGCCCAGATGCCCGATGCGCCGGTTTCCGCGGCCATCGCGGCGGCGAACGCTTCTGCTTTCGCTTCGAGCGCGTGTGCGGCTTTCGTGAGCAGCGCGCGGCGCTCGCTCGGGCCCATCGCCGACCACACCGGGAAGGCGGCGGCGGCGGCATCGACAGCGGCCACGGCATCTTCAACCGTGGCTGCGGGGGCGCGGCTCGCCACCGTGCCGTCGAGCGGATTGCGGCGCTCGAACGTCGCGCCGTTGCGTGCCTGCACCGCTTCGCCGTCGATCAGCATCGTTACGGTTTGCATGTCCTTTTTCCTCGCTCAACAAGAAATTGCGTGAATTCTATTGGTTGTGCGCGCACCGTTTTTCAGGCCACGAGCGTTTCGACCAGCACCGGGCCCTGCCCTTGCAGCGCGCGGCCAAGCGTATCGCGCAACTGCGCGGCGTCGCTCACGCGCACGCCGGAGCAACCCATGCCCGCGGCCAGCGTGACGAAATCGAGCCCTGGCAGGTCGGTGCCCTGCACGGGGTCGGTCGGCGCGAAGCCGAATACCGGCGCGAAGTCCTGCAACGCGGCGTAGCGCGTGTTGTTCAGGATGACGAAGGTAATCGGCAGCTCGAGCTGCACCGCGCTCCAGATCGCCTGGATCGAATACATGCTGGAGCCGTCGCCGATCAGCGCGATCACGCGCTCGCCAGGTTTTGCGAGCGCCACGCCCACGGCGGCGGGCATGCCGTAGCCCAGGCCGCCGCTGTCCATCGTGAGGAAGGTGCCGGGGCGCTCGTAGGGCAGATACGTCTGCATCACCGGGCGCGAGCTGGGCGCTTCTTCCACGACGGTCGTGCCCGCGTCGCGCACTTCGGCGAGCGTTTGCAACGCGTAGGCGACCGACATGCGCTCGCCCGGCTCAGCGGGCGGCATGGCGCGCGGCGGCACGGCGCGCGGCGCGGGCATCGCACGCTCACGCGCAGCGGCAGAAACGGGGCGCTCCAGCAGATCGAGCACGCCCAGGCGCACGTTGCCCACTGCGGCCATGCCCTCGGGCGTCCAGGCGGCGGTGTTGGGATCGTCGATCAGCTGGCACAGCGCGGCGCCCGGCGGCACATGGGGCCCGTGGCCCTCCACGTGATAGGTGAATGCCGGCGCGCCGATCGCGAATACGAGGTCGTGCCCGCCCAGCAGTTCGACAATGCGCTCGCGCATAGCTGGAAGGAAGCCCGCGAACAGCGGATGCTTTTCAGGAAAGCTGCAACGGCCCGTCATGGGCGCGACGAACACGCGCGCACGATGACGCTCCGCCAGGCGCACCACATCGTCTGCCGCGAGCGCGCGATCCACAGCGCCGCCCACCACGAAGGCCGGGCGCGCGCAGGCGTCGAGCGCTGCGCCGATCTTCGCGAGCATCGCGGGCTCGGGGCGCGTGGTGTGCGCGAGCGCGCGATCCGGCACGCGTTCGGCCGGCTGGTCCCAGTCGTCCACGGGAATCGACACGAACACCGGGCCGCGCGGCTCCTGCATGGCGATCGCGTAAGCGCGCGCAATGGCGAGCGGCACGTCCTGCGCGCGCGCCGGCTCGATGCTCCACTTCACGTAGGGCTTGGGCAGCTCGGTGGCCTGTGTGGCCGCGAGAAAGGGGTCGAACGGCAGGATCGAACGCGCCTGCTGGCCCGCCGTGACGACGAGCGGCGTGCGGTTGCGAAACGCCGTGAAGATGTTGCCCATGGCGTTGCCCACGCCCGCCGCCGAATGCAGGTTCACGAGCGCCGCGTTGCCGGTGGCCTGCGCATAGCCGTCGGCCATGCCGACCACGACCGCCTCCTGGAGGCCGAGCACGTAGCGGAAGTCGGCGGGAAAGTCGCGGAACATGGGCAGCTCGGTCGAGCCGGGGTTCGCGAAGATCGAGGTCATGCCCACGCGGCGTGCGAAGTCGATGACCGCGTCGCGCACGGTCCATGCACCGTCGGCCGCCGTGGTGTCCTGCTTTTGCGGGTTCTGCTGAGGCGCGCTGCCAGTCATCCAAGGCCTCCTGTCGAAAAAGCGCGTCGTTCAATGGAGGATCATTATCGCGACGCTACGGGTAACCGAAAATTGCGGAATTCGGTAAAAGCCATTACCTTTGGGCATGACTTACAACCTCCAGCAACTCCAGGCGTTCGCCACCATCGTCTCCGCGGGCAGTCTCGGGCGCGCGGCGGAAACGCTGCACGTGACCCAGCCCGCGCTTTCGCGCGCGATCCGCCGGCTCGAGGAGCAGGTGGGCGCGCCGCTCTTCGAGCGGCATTCGCGCGGCATGCACCTCACCGCCGTGGGCGAGGCGCTCCTGCCGCACGCCATCCTGCTCCAGCGCGAGGCCGAGCAGGCGCGCGAGGAAATCGACGCCATGCGCGGCCTCGCGCGCGGCACGATCCGCGTGGGGGCGGTAGGCAGCATTGCGAGCCTCGTGTTGCCGCTCGCGGTGAGCGGCGTGCTGCGGCGCTGGCCGGGGCTGCGTGTCGAGATTCTCGAAGGCGTCTGGGACCGGCTCGCGGATGCGCTCGTCAAACGCGAGATCGATCTCGCGCTCAGCATGGCCGTGCCCGATACCGACGAAATCGCGGCCATCGGCGATTGCCGGTGGGAGGATTGCAGCTACGTTGTGGCGGCGCACGATCACCCGTTGCGCGCGAAACCCGACCTCACGCTCGCCGATACGCTCAACGAGCAATGGGCGATTCCTCCACGCGGCACAGCGCCGTTCGAGCACATGGAGCAGGCGTTCGCGGCGCAGGGGCTGGGGCTGCCGAACGTGGTGGTGCAAACGCGCTCGATCACGGCGCTCAAGAGTCTCGTGGCGCGCTCGGGGTTCCTGAGCTGGATGGCATCGACGATGTACCTCACGGAAAGCAAGGCAGGCGTGTTCGATACGCTCGACATGCCGGGGGTAGAGGGCCGGCGCATGCTCACGGCTTTCCGGCGGCGGCACGGCATTCTGCCGAGCCCGGCGGTGAAGTTGCTGGAGCAGCTGCGCGCATTGACGGCGGTGCCGCACTGACGTCGTTCGTCACTCGTCGCGCAACAAGCGCCCCGCGTTCGCAATCACCACGAACGTGCCCACATTGTGCAGCACCGCGCTCGCCACGGCGCTCAACACGCCGAGCGCCGCGAGCGTGATGACGGCCACCGTCCACGCGAGCCCGATCGCGGCGTTCGCTGTCGCGATGCGCCGGCAGCGCCTGCCGAGCCGCACGCTGTCCGGCACGCGGCGCAGGTCGTCGGCGAGCAGCACGATATCGGCGGCGGCCACGGCGATATCGATGCCGCGCTCGCCCATTGCCACGCTCGTCGCGCCCGCCTTGATGGCGAGCACATCGTTCAGGCCGTCGCCGACCACCATCGGACGACGCCCCGCGCCAATCTCGCCCAGCACGTAATCGAGCTTGTCGTGCGGCAGCGCATGCGCCACCACGGTGTCGATACCCACTTCGGCGGCGACGCGGCGCGCCACGCGCTCGCGGTCGCCCGTGAGCAGCGTCGCGCGCGCGATGCCGAGCGCGCGCAGCGCATCCAGCGCTTCGCGCGCTTCCGCACGCACCGTGTCGGCAAAACCGAACCATGCGAGCAGGCGGCCGTTCAGCGCGAGGCCCACGCACGGGCCATTCAACTCCGCGGGCGTGGGCGGCAGCACGCTCACGTATTGTTCGAGCAGGTCATGGCGGCCCAGCACGGCCTCGCCCTCGGGCATCGTCGCGAGCACGCCGAGGCCGCGCAGTTCGCGCGCGTGTGCAGGCGGCGCGCTTTGTGGCGTTCCCGGCGCGCCGTAGCGCAAGAGCGCGCGACACACAGGATGCGCGCTGACGTGGGCAAGCTGCACGGCCAGCGCGAGCGCGCTGGCTTCGTCCACGCCTGGTTGCAGCACCACTGTCGTCACGCGCAATTCGCCGTGCGTGAGCGTGCCGGTCTTGTCGATCACGAGCGTATCGATCTCGGCCAGCGCATCGATAAAGGCAGCATTCCTGAACAGGATCCCGCGCCGCGCGCCCGCCGCGATGCCCGCGATGGCCGTGGAGGGCGCCGCCAGCACGAGCGCGCACGGGCATGCGGCCACGATCACCGCGAGCATGGCCGAAGCGTTCGCGCTCACGAACCACACGATCGCCGCGATCAGCAGCACGAGCGCCAGATAGGCATCCATATAACGCTCGAGCGCCTGCGTAATGGGCGGCTTCGCGGCCTCGGCGCGCTGCATCAACTCGACGACCTTGCCGAGCGTCGAGGCCTCGCCGACGTGCGTGATCTCCACGCGCAGCGCTCCGTCCAGATTCATCGCGCCGCCGAACACGCGCGCGCCCTCGCCCGCATCCTGCGGCAGCGATTCGCCCGTGATCGGGCCATTGTCGATGGCCGAGCGGCCGTGCCGCACGATGCCGTCCGCGGGCACGCGCGAGCCGGGCAGCACGTCGACCAGGTCGCCGGGGCGCAGAGCGTCATAAGGCACCGTCTCGACCACGCCCGCGGCGTTCACGCGGCGCACGTCGCCGGCAGTGAGGCGGCCTAGCGCCCGTATCGCTTCCTGCGAGCCGAGCACGCTGCGCTCTTCGAGCGCGTGGCCGAACGTCATCACGATGGGCAGGAGCGCGGCCGTCGTCATGTCGCCCACGGCCCACGCGCCCAGCATGGCGAGCGCGATGAGGCGGTCGGTCACGCCGTGCAGGCTCGGCGTCCTTAGGCTGCGCCAGGCGCCTGCGAACACGGGCGGCGCGACCACGAGCGAAGCCGCCGCCGCCAGCACTTGCGCGAGCGTGGCGTTGCCGTTGAACAGATGCGGCCACGCCAGCGAGAGCAGCAGCAGCGCGCCCGCGAAAAGCGCCAGCAGCGTGTGGCGCGTGATGGCGCGGCGCTCGGCGTCCGACATGACGAGCGTGGCGACGGAGTGCCCTTCGTGCCGCTCGCGCACGTGGCCGGGCGCGTGTGACGCTTCATCTTCCTGCGCGGAGCCGCGCACGCTATGTCGCGCCGGCGTTTCGTATGGCGTGGTCATGGCGCGCGCCCCGGCAGCACGAGGCTCGACGCGTCGTTGGGGTCGAGCGTCGTCACGCGCGCGGCGTGCGCGAGCACCGCCTGCACGCGGTCGCGATACGCGCGCGCAAGCAGCCCCGGATCGTGATTCGCGCCGAGCGCCGCTTCGAGCTGCGCGATCGTGGAGGTTTCCGACTGCGCCGTCGCCACGCGCTCCGCCGCGCTGGCTTGCGCGTCCTGCACGATGCGGTCCGCGCTTTGCTGCGCGTGCTGCCGCGTTTTTTCCGCGAGCGTGCGCGCCTGCGCGACGTCGCGCTCGGCGTTCTGCAGCGACGTCAGCACGGCGTTGAACGCATCGACGGCCGAGGCCGGAAACGACGCCTGCAGATCCATGCGCGAAACTTCGATGCCGAGCCCCGCATGCGCGGCGGTCAACGCGTCGAGCTGGCGCTGGACCGCGCGCGCGAGATCGCCGCGCAATTGCTCGCGGCGCGCCGCCATTTGCTGATCGGCGGCCACCATTTCCGGCCGTGCGACGAGGATCGAATCGAGGTCGCGTTGCGCTGCCGTTTGCGCGACTGCCGCCGAGACGACGCGCTCGATGGCGGCATCGAGATGCTCGAGCTGCAACGCATACGCGTAAGGATCGCTCACGCGGTAGAACAGCGTCGCGCTTACCTGCACCACACCGTTGTCGCCCGTGAGCACGTACCCGGAACCCGCGAGCGCGTCGCTTGCGTCGCCCAGTTGCGCGGGCGCGCCCGGATTGCGCGTGAGCGAGACGATACGCCGCTCGAGCACGCGCTCGCTGCCCGGCACGAGCAACACAGTTTCGAACGGCCGCGGCAACGCGACGAGCAACCCCGCGCCCTGGCTGCGCACGTAAGCGCCAAAGCGCATCACGACGGCGCTGCTGTCCGCGGGAATGCGGCGCACGTTCGAGGTGGCCCACGCGAGCGCCGCGAGCACGGCCAGCGCCGCCACGAACCAGAACGACAGGCGCACCGCCTGTGCGCCGGGCCCGAGCGCCGGGAGGTCGTCGCTCGTGCTCATGGCGTGTGCCCGCGCGTATGGGCGTTGGTTGCGGGCGCAACGACTGCGCCCGAAGGCGCCGCGGCGGCGCCGAGCCCAGGCGGTCCCCGCACGAGCGCGCGGAACGGCGCGGCGTCGGTGCGCAGGATCAGATTCGTGTTGCTATTGACGACCGTGCCGAGCGTGTCGAGCGAGCGCAGCATCGTATAGAGCTGGGGATCGGCGGCGTAGCTCTTGCCGTAGATGGCCGCCGCGTCCTTGCGCGACTGCGCTTCGATATCGGCGGCTTTCACGTTGGCGTCGGCGATCAGCACGCGGGCGTCGCGATCGGCGTCCGAGCGGATCTGCGCCGCCTCGCGCAGGCCTTCGGCGGTGCGCTGCGCGGCCACGGTCTCGCGCTCGGCGCGCATGCGATCGACGGTCGCCGCCAGTGTCACAGCAGGCAGCGTGAGGCGCTCCAGCCCCACCTGCACGACGTGCACGCCATAGGCCGCATAGACCTGCGCATCGACCTGGCGGCGCAGCGCCTCTTCGAATGCGCCGATGCGGACCTGCGACGGATCGGTATTCACGAGCGAGGCGAGATCGAAGCCGGCGGACGTGGTCTGCAATGCCGAGCCGACCAGCGAGCGAATCTGGCGTGCGGCTTCGTCGGGTTCGTTGCGCACCGCGCGCACGAAGCGGCCAATGTCGTTCGAGTTGGCGGGCACGCGCCACGCCACATACGCCTGCACGATGATGCGCAGACCGTCGCGCGTGCCGACATCCTGCAATCCGCTCGAAGTCGTGTGCAGCCGCAGATCCACCGGCACCGCGGCCTCGATGGGCGCGGGCAGCCGCCATGCGAGGCCGGGCCGCAACAGCACGCGCACCGGGTCGCCAAAGCGCGTGACGACGGTGGCCTCGCCCTCGCGCACCTGCACCACGCTCGCCACGATGAGCGCGACGATCACGCAGAACAACGCGAACGCCACACGCAACGCGAAACGCCGGGGATTCACCGGCGTGGATCCACCGGCACCGTGGTCGTGATGATGATGAGAATGCGCATCGCCGTGCGTATGCAAAAAGCTCACGTTCGAATCACCTTGCTCTATATATGTATGGGTCGCGGGTTACCACGCCTTTTTCGTACCCGCCGCCGTGGCCGGGCTCAGCGTGCGCAGATCGATCGTCGCGCGGCTGCCGCTCGCGAGCCGGTCGTCGATCACCGTCACGCTCGCGTTCTTCAGCCCTCTTTGCAGGCTGTGCAGGTAGTACTCGAATCCGAATGCCGGGCCGCCGAGCTGCTGCGCGATCACGTCGGCGTCGAAACCGATCTGCTGGGCGCGCGCGGCGGCAAGCGTGTCCGCCGCGTTCGCGCTGCCCTGCGCAATGGTCTCGATCGCCTGTTGCTGCGCTTGCCCGAGCGCCGCCGCTGCGAAGCCGTGCGCCTGCACCACACTGGCCTGCGCGCGAATCTGCGCGGCCTGCACGCCGTGATACGCGGCGGCCGCGCCCGCGGGCGGATGCACGCTCTCGATTACCACCGCCACGACCTCGATGCCGCTCGCGAGCCGGTCCAGCTCGTGCTGCACGGCGCCGCGCAACGCGCCGGCCATGGCCGTTTGCGGCGTGTCGAGCAGCGACGGCAGCGTGCGCGACGCGAGGTAGCGCACCACCTCGCGGTTCGCGATCGAGCGCACCGTTTCGTCCATATCTACCGCGCGGTAGAGCGAGGCGCGCGCCGCAGCGTCCGTAAGACCGACGCGATAGTCGAGCCGCACGTCCGCGCTCACGATCTGGAACGCCTGCTGTGCGCCGCTCGTGCCCGCTATCACCTGGGTCGTCTCCCAGGGATGCGCCACGTCCCACAGGCGGTTCAATTGCGCGGGCGTGTCGCCATCGGCGGAAACGGGAGGCGCGGCGCGACTGCTGTCGTTCGCGCTGCCCGAGACGATCAGTTGATGGACGGCGCCGTTGTCGATCACGCGCGCGCGCCCGAAGGGCCAGGGCAGGCCAGCATGCAGTCCCGGCTGCCACACGGCGACGGGTGCGCCAAAGCGCTCGTACACGGCGCGCTGATCTGGGCCGAGTATCGTCACGCCGCCCAGCAGCCAGCCCGCCCCCACCATGGCGACGAGCGCCCCCGGCAGGAGACGAACGAAGCTTTGCAGCGCCCAGTTTTGCCGCAGATCGATGCCATAGCGCATACGCAATTGGGCATTGAACGCAGCGACCGGACGCGCATGCACGCTCAGCGCGCCGGCGATGGTGCTATGCAGGAAGCGGCCCTCGTCGGGCTTCGCCAACGCGGCGAGCAACGCGCGCAGACCGAGTTCGACCGCAATCGCGCCGGAAAGCAGGGCGACGATACGCACGAGCCACGTGAGCGTTTCGCCCGCAAAAGCCAGCGCCGCGACAGAAGCCGCCATGCTCAACGCAGCGACGAGCACCGCACGCAACGGCCCCGCGAGCGCGGCGGATTCGCGCGATTGCGCGCCGCGCAGCGCATGAAAACGCTCGGCCACGAGCGCAGCAAAAGCAATGACGAGCGCAGCGGCGCCCGCTACGAGAAACGGCGCGGATTCACGCTGCGAAGCGGTTGGGGCAAACGCGGGAGACATCCACGCAGCGATGGCGAACGCAAGCGAAACGAGCGCGGCGAGCGGCGCGACCCACCGTTGCCACGGAAGCGTCTGCAGCAGGCCGCGCATGTCGGCGGCCTCCGAATTGCGCTGGAACGCGAGGCGCAACAATTGCAACAAGCGCACCGAAGTCTTCGAGACCGGAACGCCCGCCGGCGCACGCGCCGCCAACAGCCGCGCGCCGAAGACGACGATGAAAAGATTGAGGCACGCGCTCGACATCGCGGCGCACATGCGCGCATCGAGCGGCGCAGCGGGAACGAAAGCCAGCGCGCCGAACATGGCAGCCAACCCCAACGCGGACCAGCCGAGCCTCGTCTGGCCCGCACGACCGCCGAGCCAGCCATCTCCTTCGCGGTGGTCGCGCGATACGCGATGCATCATCAGCAATCCTTACATACAAATTACACGAAACAGGCTCACACGATTCGACCACCGATCGCGCGACGCTGAATTTCGCGCGCCCAATGTAGCGCGCTCAAAACCGAAACTCAATATAACTGGGCCCACGCATCCGTGCCCCACTAATTCGCCGATTCGGAGCACAATACCTTCAGCTGAATTTGTCTGCTTTGCACACGCGTGCGGCCCCTCACGCTGTCACGCCACGATCACCATTCTCGAGCTGCGCATCAACCCAAAAGTCATCATATGGACGGCTTGCTGATCGGACCGGCAACACGCAGGCAGGCGCTCTTCGCCAGCGTATGCGCATTTGCAATCCTCCTCACGCTCGCGCTCGCGGCGCCGCGTGCGCGCGACGCGTTGCCCGGCATCGCCCCGTTCATGCCGATGTGCGCACTCACGGTGTTCACCACGTCGAGCATCGCGGCGTTCCTGCTGGGCGCGCGTTTCGCGGCCACGCGCGTGGCCATGCTCGCCGCGCTGGGCGGCGCTTATGCGTTTACGGCCATTACCGTCGCGCTTCAGCTGCTGATGTTTCCTGGCGTGTTCGCGCGCGCGGGGCTGCTCGGCGCGCTCCCGCATAGCGCCGCCTGGATGTGGGTGTTCTGGCACGGCGGCTTTCCCGCGCTCGTCATCGTGGCCGAACTGGTGAGGAAGCGCCTGCCCGCCCCGCCGTTCGCCCGCGAACGCCTCGACGCGCGCGGCTGGCTGCTGATCGCGGGGCCGGCGGCCGTCGCCGCCCTGCTGGGCGTGCTCGTCACGCACGTCGATCTGGCGTCGCCGTTCCGCGACGTTGCGAGCGCTGCGCCAGAGCCTTTGCCGTCGTCGGCCTTGGCGAACAATCTCGCGGGCCTCGTGATCTGCGCGCTCAACCTGATCGCGATTGCGATCGTGCTGGTGAAGGGCCGGCTGCGCCTCGTGCTCGATTTGTGGATCGTGGTGGCGCTGCTCGCCTCGCTCGTCGACGCCGCGCTCAATACGCTCAGCATCGAGCGCTTCACGCTGGGCTGGTATGTCGCGCGCGTATTCAGCATGTTCGCGCCGGGCGTGCTCGTGTGCGTGCTGGTGTGGGAAGTGACGGCGCTCTATCGCCAGCTCGCCGAAGACCACGCCACGTTGATCCGCGCTTCCGCGCGCGATGCGCTCACGCGCGTCTACAACCGCAGCTATTTCGACGAGCAGTTCCGCCAGGCCTTCGAGCGCGCCGCGCGCAGCGGCCAGCCGCTCTCGCTCGTGATGCTCGACGTCGATCACTTCAAGCACTACAACGATGCCTTCGGCCATCTGCACGGCGACGCCTGCCTCGGCGCCGTAGCAGGTGCGCTCGCAACCACACTGGCGAGCACGCTGCACCAGCCACGCGGTTTCGTCGCGCGCTATGGCGGCGAGGAATTCGCGCTGGTGCTGCCCGATACCGGCGCCGATGAAGCCGCGGCGCTTGCCGAACGCGCACGCGCCGCCGTCGAGCAACTCGGCATTCCCTCTCCCGCCGCAGGCGGCCTCGTCACGGTGAGCGCGGGCTGCGCCACCTGCGACGCGATCGTTGCCTGGTCCCCCAATGCGCTGATCGAAGCCGCCGATGCTGCGTTGTATGCCGCCAAACACGCCGGCCGCAACCGCGTGAGCCACGCAGGCGCGAGCATCGCGTAAAGCCTGGCCGGTGCACTGTCTGTTGCGCTGGCATCGGCGGCGTCGCCTTAAAAGGCATTGCCATAAGCGCAACGCATTTGGGTTTCAACCAGGTGCTTCCATGCCGCCGCATCAATAAAGTGCGTGCTATGGCCTGTATCGGCATTTGCATACGTCGCGCGCAACCCATGCAAATCGGTCGATGCATGCACATTTTGCTCCCCACACGCTTTCAAAATGTAATGAGGAATCGGGATGTCCATTGAAAAATCGGCGGAAATTGCCGCCCGCTTCGACCGGCTGCCGCCGTCGCGCACAGTCTGGTCGATGGTGATTCTGCTGTCGCTCGGCGGCGTATTCGAGTTTTACGACCTCTTCTTCACGGGTTATGTCGCACCCGGCATGGTGCATTCGGGTCTTTTCACACCGGAATCGCTCGGCTTCTTTTCCGCGCTCGGGCCGCTCAAAGTGGCCGGCTTCGGCACCTTCGTGTTCTCGACTTTCGCCGGGCTGTGGGTCGGCGCGCTCGCGTTCGGCCAGGTGGCCGACAAGTTCGGGCGGCGCATTATCTTCACGTGGTCGCTGATCTGGTACATCGCCTGCACGGTCATCATGGCGTTCCAGACGAGCGGCCAGGCGCTCAATATCTGGCGTTTCATCGCGGGCATCGGCATCGGCATCGAGCTCGTGACCATCGACACGTACATTTCCGAGCTGATCCCGAGCGGCGAGCGAGGCCGCGCCTACGCGGTCAACCAGTTCATCACCTTCAGCGTGGTGCCCGTGGTCGCGTTTCTCGCCTATATCCTCAAGGACTCCCATCCGATTGGTCTCGACTACTGGCGCGTGGTGATCCTGATCGGCTCGGTCGGCGCGGTCGTGGTGTGGTTCCTGCGCCGGGGCATTCCCGAGAGCCCGCGCTGGCTCGCGCGCAATGGCCGCGAGGACGAAGCCGAACGGATCGTGGCCGATATCGAGCGCCGCGTCACCGCCGAAACGGGCAAGGCTTTGCCGCCGCTCGGGGCGATCTCGCTTGAAAAGGCCGGGCGCGGCTCGCTTGGCGAAGTGCTGCGCGCACCGTATTTGCGGCGCACCGTGATCCTGTCGATTTTCAATATGGCGCAGGTGATCGGCTTTTACGGCTTCGCCGCATGGGTGCCGACACTGCTGATCGCGCGCGGCGTTCACATCACGCAAAGTCTTGCGTATGCCTTTGTGATTGCCATCGCCAATCCGTTCGGGCCGCTGATTGGCGTGTGGTTCGCCGACAAGCTGGAGCGCAAGACGCAGATCGTCGGCGGCCTGCTGATTATGGCCGTGGTCATCACGCTATTCGCGCAAGCCACGCAACCGTGGGTCCTGATCGTGCTGGGCGTGCTCTTCACGCTCGCTTCGAACGTGATGTCCTATGCGTATCACGGCTATCAGGCCGAGCTTTACCCAACGCGCATCCGCGCGCGCGCCGTGGGCTTCGTGTATTCGTGGAGCCGCATTGCCGCCGCGTTCGCGGGGCTCGCCATCGGCATCCTGCTCCATCATTACGGTGTGCCTGGCGTCGCGGTGTTCATCGGCGCGTCGATGCTCGTGGGCATCGTGATGATTCTGCTTGGGCCAGCTACGCGCGGGCTCTCGCTCGAAGCGATCAGCCATTGAGCGGCGCGATCGTCAAAACAGCACGTGTGATTTGACGATCATCTGCACGGCCGCGGCCAGCACGCACACGAGCACGACCACGCGAAACGCGAGCGGATGCAGGTTGTCGCGCAACGGTCGAATAAGCAGCATGCCCGCGATGGCGGGCACGCTGGCCGCCGCCGAAATCGCGAGATCGATGAGATTGGCGTGCGCGCCGTGGCTAAACGCCGTAATGAGCGTAATTACCGAAACGACGAGAATAATCGCAATCTGTTTCGTGAATGCGCGGCCCGTGGCGCCCGAAGCGATCAGATACATGGCGAGCAACGGCCCCGGCACGGCGGCAATGCTCTCCATGAGCGCCGCTCCGAAACCGAGCACGAAACCCACCGGCCTCGCGAGCGCGGGCGCGAGCTTGAAGCGCGGCGAGACGAGCAAAAGCACGGCAGCCACGATCAACGCCACGCCCGACGCCGCCTGGGCGTGATGCGGCTCCAGCGCGATCAGCACCGACACCCCAATCACATTGCCGATCACGGTGCCAATTAGCGGCGCCGCGATATTGCGCACGGTAGGCAGCATTTCGCCGCCCTCCAGCGCCTGCGGAATATTGCCGAGAATGATCGGCATGGACAGCAGCAGCACCGCTTCCTTGACCGGCAAAAAATGCGTGACGATGGGCATGGCCACGAGCGGCACACCAATGCCCGTCACGCCCTTCACCATTCCGCCCAGCACGAGCGCAACCGTAATGCCGAGCAATTGAAGTGCGTCGAGCGACTGCAGATAGGGGGCGAGAAGGCCCGAGGAAAAAGTAAGGCCGGACATGGGTGACAAGAAGAGTAACGAGGGCAGCGAGTGCACCAGGCGCGCGTCGTTTCGCGCCGCTCATGTGAAAGTGGCCGCGGGCGTCGAAACGCCGGCGCGGCCACCGGTTCGCAAAGCGATTCGCTTATGCGCTTTTCTGAGCAGCTCTATTAAGCAGCCGCTGCGGCTTGTGCCGGCGCTGCGGCGGCTTTGCGGCCTGCCGTTTTACGCCCCGCGCGTTTTGCGGGAGCGGCTTTCTTCGCGGGCGCGGCCTTGGCGCGTTTCGCCACGGTCTTTCTGACTGCCGCCGCATTCGCGCGCGGTTTCCGGGCGGCCTTGGCAGCGGGCTTCGCCGTGCCGCCGTCGATCAGGAATTTCGAGCGGTCTTTCACGTCGCGAATCCATGCCGGCGCGCGGCCACGGCCGGTCCACGTTGCGCCCGTTTTCGGATCGGCGTATTTAGGCGCAACGGTGCGCTTCGCACCTGCTGCCTTGACGCCCATGCCAGGTTTGCCAGGCTTGCGGCCACGCTTCTTGCCAACGAAGCGATCGATGTCGGCCACGCTCAGGCCGTGTTTGGCCATCAGATCGCGAATTTTCGTGAGACCAACCGACGTTTGTTTTTGCACGATCGTTTCGGCCTGCTTTTGCAGCTTGGCGATCTTCGATTGAATTGCATCCAGGGTGACCATTCACGCCTCCTTATTCACGGTTTTTACGGACACCCTTCAAACATCACTGGCCGATCGAATTGCGATCTTGTCGGCCGGGGCGTCGCGAAAGACAGGGTGATTATGAAGTCAAATCGCGCAGGCTGGCAAATTTAAACGAATGTTTTGTAGTGAAAAACATGTTTCTTGATCAGACTATTGATCGTTTCGCAAACAAAGTGCCCATGAGTTTTCATTGAGAAACATTCGCACCGCTACGCAACGAGAGGTGCGCGCTGCAATTCGACAACATTGACCTGCGCACCGAATATCTCGCGAATCATCGGCAAAAGGTGATCGTGGTGCGTGAGAAACAATACCTGGGTTTTCGCGGAGAGATTCCGCAATGCCGCGAACCCGGCTTTTGCGCGCTCGTCGTCGAAATTAATGAAGAGGTCGTCGGCAACGAAGGGCAGCGCCGCCTTGCTCGCCAGCTGCAATTCGAGCGCCGCAATGCGCAGCGCGAGAAATAGCTGGTCGCGCGTGCCTTCGCTCATTCCACCCACTTCCACGGTTTTGCCGTTGCTGCGCCGTGCATGCAATGCGGGCGGATTGCGCTCGTTATCCACTACGAGCCGCGCGAATTCACCGAGCGTGAGCCCATTGAATATTTCGCCCGCGCGACGCAACATCGGCCCCTGCTTCTGGTCGCGATAACGATCCGTTGCCCATTTGAGCAGGCGGCTCGCAGTCGCCGCTTCGAGATATTGCTCCGCCGCTTCACCCATGGCGCTCAGCGCTTCCTGGCGTTTCGCCTCCGCGAGCGCGGCATTGGCCTGGCCGTTGATCGCGTCGAACGCCTGCGCGGCGCTCACCTGTTGCTGCAGGCACTCACTCAATGCGAGATCGCCCGCTTCGCGTTGCTGGTTCACCGCCGCGAGAAGCGCGGGCACCTCGGCGATGGGCTGCTGCGCGATCTCCGCTGCGATGGCTTCCTGTGCGAGTCCGTCACCCTCGCGCACGAGCGTGTCCCGCGCCGCCGAAATCGCATTCGACAACGCGCGGCGAGTGTCGGAGCGCTCGGCGAGCGGCAATGCCGCATCGATTGCGCTCACGCCCGCGAGCTTCAGGATGGGCTCGATGCGCGCCTGTGCGCCCGCCACCGCCGCTGCGGCATCGGCCACGCGCGTACGGGCGACCTGCAAATCGGCATCGGTCTGGGCGAGGGATTTCGCCATTTCGCGCGCGGTTGCGAGCCGCGCCGCGAGTTGGCGCGCCACGTCGATTCCATCGCTCGACGCATGAGATTCGGGCGCGAGCGCCTGGGCGAGGCGCCGCGCGTCGGCTTCCAGCGTCTCCAGTTGCGTTCGAATCGTGCGAATACGGTTTCGGGGTGCTTCGGCGTCCGAAAAGGCGGCCGCAATGACATTGGCGAGATCGACTGCGCCTTCCGCGGCTGCGAGCGTCGCAGCGCGCGCGCCGAGATTCGCTTGCGCAAGCGCTTCGCGCCATTGCGCCTGCCATTTTGCGTAGGCATCCTGTTCAATCGTCAATCGGGATTGCGCCGATTCACTCGCGCGTTCAACGTCGCGAATCTGCGTTTCCAGACCTTCGCGCTGCACGGCGCTCTTTTGCGCCGACTGCACGACTGTTTCCGCCACGCCAATCAATGTCGTCAGCGCGTCGTTGTCGTTTGTCTGCGCCACTGGGCGCAACGCTTCGAGCAGCGCCGCATGCGCGGTGTTTCGCGACATTCGACGCGCTTCAAGTTCACTTGCGCGGCGGTCGCTTTCGCTCTGCGCATTTAGCGCTGCTTCGCGATTTGCGAGCCAGGCGCCCATATCCGCAAGCGGCATGCCAGGCAGTTGCGCGTCATTCGCAATTTGCGCCCAGCCATTGCGAAAAGCTTCGAGTTCGCTCTCACGTTCGCTCAAAGCCGCTAGTTTGCGCTGCGCATTCGCGCGCGCCGTTTCGACTTGCTGGCGCAGATTCTGCAATGTAGCCGCTGCCTGCGAAGTGCCGAGCTGCGCGTCGACGAGTTCGTCGGCGAGGCGCATCGCGTCGTCCACGGCGGGGGCGCCATCCGCGAGACTGATGCGCGCCTTCTTGACTTCGTCCCACGCGCTGTCGCGGCGCGTGCGCGCCGCCTGCACTTCGGCAGTCGTGACAACCTTGTTGCCCTGCGTGAATTGCTTCTCCTGCAATTCGAAGCGCTCGATATCCTCGCGCGCGGCCGCGGCCGCTTCTCGCGCAGCGGCCACCGCGCTCACACGCTCGCTTTCTTCCTTTTGCAGCGCAGCCAGACGCGTGGCCGAAGGCAGGTTCAGTGCGCGCAGCGCTTGCACCGGCTTGCTCCATTGGCCCAGCAGTTGGCGTTTCTCTTCAACCGTGCGCTGCGCATCCGCCAGGTCGCGTTCGAGTGCGCTCTCCTTCGCCGCGCTGTTGCGGAATTCGCGCGCATCGTCGAGTGCCGCGTGCAATGCGTGAGGTACGTCGAAACCGGGCAAGCGCGCCAACTGTTCCTGCAATTGCGCGAGCTTGCGCTGTTGTTCGCTGTGCGCCTCTCGCGCCGTCGTGAGCGACTGCTCACGAAGACCGTGATCGCGTAGCAGGTTCGTCACCGTCTTCAGCGCGAGCGCGCCGGGCAGCGCCGCGCGCAATGCGGCTTCGTCGCTCGGCCAGCCAAGCTGGGCGGCAGCCGCGAACGCGGCGTCAAGATGATTGCGGATCTCTGTTTCGCGCACCAGCAACTCGCGCGGGTGATTGACGCATTCGCCGCGCAGCGTGTCGAGCGCGTCGATTTCGGCGGCTAGCTCCAGTGCCGCGCGATCGGGCTCGATTGCGTCGCGTGATGCTTGCTTGCCCACGAGATCGGCCTGACGCGCTTCCTGCACTTTGCGCTCAGCGGCGATGTCGCCTTGCGCCTTCAACAGATCCGCATAAGCGGTGGGCGGCAAATCGACGACCTCACCCAATGCGGCCAGCGCGTTCTGCTTGAGCGCAAGCTCTTCTATATAGGGCGCGAGGCGGCGCACGCGTTCGAGCTTCGAGCGCTGCGATTCGAAACTGCGCTGCTCGGCGCGCAAACGCTCGATAGCCTGCTCGACCGCTTCAAGCGCATCCTTTTTCTCGACCCAGTCGCGCGTGCGCACCTGCGCGGCCTTCAGTTCGCCCGTTGCCTCGGCGAACGACGTCTCCGCCTGTGCATACGCACTGCCACTGCGTCGCGGGGCCCAGAGTTCGGCCGCGCGATTTTCCAGTTCCTCGCGCACGGGCCCGAGGCTCCCCACGCCCGCTGCCGATTCGAACAGCACCTGGCCGAGCTTGTCCGAGGCGTCGAGAATGCTGCGCCCGCCTTCAACGAGCCGCGCATGATCGAGGCCGAACATCTGCTCGAAGAACTCCTTGCTCGCGCCATCCAGAAATGCAGTGAGAAAGTCGTCGGGCAGTTTGTCGTCCTGCGGCGTGCGCAGCGAGTTGCGGCCGCGCGCGCGATGAAAACGTTGTTCGGCCGCACCGTTTTCCAGCACGCCGCCAATGCGCAATTCCGGCGTGCCATGCAGAAAATCGAGTGGCGTTTGCAAGCGCATGCCGAACAACAGTTCCGAAACGGCAGTGCGCACCGTGGACTTGCCCGCTTCGTTCGGCCCCACGATGACGTGGAAATCGTGCGCAGCGTGGGGGAACGGCAAAGTCGTATCGGTGAACTTGCCGTATTTGATCAAATCGAGTTGCTTCAAGCGCACTGGTCATTCTCCCGTGGAAAGACGCGCAAGCAGCGCGGGACCGACCTGCTCCACCAGCGCGGCGAGTTCGCCGTCGCGGGCGAGTTCGAGCAGCGGCGCGTCTTCTTTCACTTCGCTGCGCACCTTGCCGACGAAGGCGCGCAAATCGCGTTCGAGCAGTGCAAGGAATTCGGGGTCTTGCGTGGCGGCATCGAGTATCTGTTTGAGATCCGCGAGCGCCTCGATCGGCTCGTTTTGCGCGGCAGCGGCATCGGCCGCGCTCGTTTCGAGCTTGACCTTTTCCAGCCACAGCTTGTCATTGCCGATAATGCCGATCTGATTGAGCACTTCGGCGCGCAATTGTGTGGCGCGCCCGAAAAACAGTCCGTGCGCCGGAGACTTGCCTGTCACCTTCACGCGCACCGCGCGCGGCACATGCGCGTCGACGCTCAGCAGCGCTTCGAGCGCAGCGCCAATCTTGCGCGACAGATCCGCGACGCTTTCGCAGTCGCTCGCATCGACTTGCACCGATTCCCAGCGCAGCACGTCGAGATAGAGACGCTCGACCTCCGTGCGTCCGCCCTCGACGCTCACGAGCACGGCGCCGCGGCGTCCCGTTTCGCGGATATGCCGCCCTTGTAGATTGCCGGGGAATACGATGGTCGACTCTTCCGACCACTGCTGAAATTCGTGCACGTGACCGAGCGCCCAGTAGTCGTAGCCCTTCGCATGCAATTCGGAACGCGTGCACGGCGCGTAGCTCGCATGCGCGGCATAGCCTTCGAGCGCGGTGTGGAGCACGCCGATGTTGTAGTAACCGGAAACCGGCGACGGGTAGCCCACGGCGAGATTTTCGGTCACGGCCTTGTCCTTGAAGCTCTGGCCGTGCAGCGCGACCTTGATGTCGTCCAGCACATGCGTTTCGGGCTTGCGGTGACTGAAGACCACGACGTTGTCGGGCAATGTGAGCTTCTTCGTCATTTCGCTTTCCGCGTCGTGGTTGCCCCACAGGGCGAAGACGCGAATGCCGGCCTTGCGCAGGCGTCCCATCTGCTGGCCGAAGAAGATGCCGGTGTTGTGGTCTTTCCAGTCACCGTCATAGAGATCGCCGGCAATGACGACGAACGCGACCTCTTCTTCGATGGCGCGATCGACGAGCAAGCGCAGCGCCTCGCGCGTGGCATTGCGCAATTGGCTGGCCGGCGCGTCGGGATAAGCGCTCAGGCCATGTAGCGGGCTGTCGAGGTGTAGGTCTGCCGCGTGGATGAACTTCACGACGTGTCCTCTATTGTGTTTGCGGGCGCTGAATGGAGAAAGGGCGAATGCTGCTGTGTCGCGCGAGCGGCGCCTCATGTGTGTGAAGCGCGCTGGCGATTTGAGCACGACTATGAGCCCGGGCAGAAGCCTTGCAATATGGCTCAACAATGCGGCCCAATTTTAATCGACACGCATCGGTCTGCTTTGGCAAACGTGGCATGGCAAAGCACAGTGCTTGTGTCGGCACGCGCGGCGTAAATGAAGCGGTGCTCGCGCATCTGCGGTAATCGAACGTGTCGCGGAACACGTCGCAGCGATGATTGCGGCGACGCCGTCGTTACGTATGTCGGCGGTGGACGCAAACGAGTAGGTTGCTCGTACCGCCGAACGCGCAGCGCGTGGAAACTCCTCGCTGATTGGTCGTTTTTGGGCCGTGTAGCGCCTTTCTGCAAAAACTACAAAATACGTATTGAAATGTACGATTGACACCGGTTGGGCGGGTTTTAGCTTGCAGTGGCCTTTCCGGCCGTGTTTCGGGGTCGGAGAGTCGTTATGACCGTGAAACAAGTACTAGAATTTGGATTGTTTCGAGCCTGAAACTCCCACGGGGCAACGATTTCACCGATTTGGTGATTTGGAGCGAAATGTTTCACGCGCGATTGAAAGCGTTTTGAGGCCGAATCAGCGCGTGAAATGCTCAGCAATCAGGTTTGCGACTGCGGGTCTCGCCGCGGAGGGCAATGTGAGGCTGCTCGCTTATCGGACCCGGTCCACTCATTTTGTATCTCTTCGCGGGAGGCGCACTAACTAATCGCTCCTTTGATCTCTCGATGGTGGTGGCCAAGGGTTGGCGTGCGTGCCGTAGATTGACGACTGCGTGCTCTGCGGTCGTGACTGAATTTGTCAGTTAGTTGCGTTTATTTTCGATGATTGACTGGGCAAAGGCGGGCTGCCCGGCGCCGAGTGGTAATGCTTCGTCGTCGTTTGCGGGTTGAGCGACGGGCGCCAAGCAACTTTGAACGCAAGAACGAGGAGATCAAACGCGGTGGCGCATTGCCGTGGCAGACTGCCCTGCCCTGTCCTGCGCCGACACGGCAAATACCTGGCACTAGTCTGTTAGGCAGGCTATCTGATCCGAACTGCCGCTCGCTTGCCCGCCAGTTCGTCTGCCCTCATGACAAGCGTAGGGAGGGAGTTACTGGGTATCGTCGTTCGGCTCGGCTGGTGGCAACTAGCAGTGGAATTTCAGCGCGGCGTGCGAATGAGGGGCGCGAGTGCGCGATGCTAGGTTGTCGCCACCAAGGCGTCGTCGGCAGGAATGGGCAGCGCTCGTACACTGTTTGCTTGGACAAGTTGGCGCGAGCGCACGGCGTGAAATTTGACGTGGCGTGCGGTCGGTGGCGCTCATCGCTGGTCATGCGGTTGCGAGAAATGAACGTCGGAGATGTGCGGGAGTCATGCCTTCAGGCCGCATGGACGAATCGCCTGGGCGGTTCGAGGACCAAGCGATGGAGGTCTCCGCAACGTGCAGTCCGCGCATACTGCGCCCCGCGACCGCAAATGATGGCTGGAGACGATGCGTCGTGCGCGCCCCATGACGCGCCGTGATGGGCATACGCGATTGGCGCCAGCACTTGCGCTATGGCAACTAAGGGATGCATGACGCGCGGTCTGATCTCGGGGCCAACTACGGAGACGTCCTTGTTTTCCACTGGCGAACAGGTACTCCCTATTTGAAGCGAACTGGGAGATTGGATACGACAGCGGTGTGTCGACTCGACACACCGGCACGCACGATACAGCCCACACGCGGGCCACGCCAGATCCACGCGCTGCGGGCGACAACAGGTACGTCAGCACGCGTTGACTTTCGAGTTGCACGGAGAGTGGTCGCCAGACGTCCCGACTGCATACGTTTCTCAAGGCCCGTATCTGCCACCTATGTGGCGAATGTCCTGCTCCCAATCCACTCCAACCGCCACGGCGGGTCGGCCGACGCTGTGTGTCGACTCGACACACAGGCCCGCACGCTACAGCCCACATGCGGGCCACGCCAGATCCACGCGCTGCAGCCGACAACAGGTACGTCAGCAGGCGTCGATTACCGTGTTGCACGGAGAGTGCTCACCAACCGTCCCCGCTGCATACGTTGCCTCAAGGCCCGTATCTGCCACCTGTGTCGCCAATGTCCTGCTCCCGATCCACTCACACCGCCACGGAGAGTCGGCCGAGGCGGTGTGTCGACTCGACACACCGCCTCGCTCAACAGGTCAACATGCAAGCAACAGTCATCCTCTCGGACACCGCACGATGGTGCGGCTGGGCGACCGCTGACAAGGCAAGTTGCCGCTTGCAATCCACCCCAAGCTGCCACGGCCTGGCGGCGCCGATCGCGGGTGTGTCGACTCGACACACTCTCTCGGCCTACAAGTCCACATGCGCGACGAGTCATTCTCTCGCGCATAACACAACGAGGCGACCGGGGACTTGTTCTCTCGGTTTGTGTCCTTGGTCCGCGTGTGTCGACTCGACACACGCGGACCAAGCCAATGGATTTGGGGCCCACCGTTCGAAGTTCACGCTCGCGCCGAAGGACAGCACCAGCTAGCAATCGTGCCTCCCCACACAGCAGTCGATGCCGCAATATTCTTCGTCTTCCGAGCCGCCCGATCGCTGTGTGTCGAGTCGACACACGACCGCTCCTCAGACTGAGCACATCCATTTTTGACGTTCGCCTAACGTGGCGCGACGCGGGCGAAACGCCCACAGCACCCTTGTGTGTCGACTCGACACACAACCGCCCCCGGCACCCCGCTCTCGCCTGACGGCTATCGGTGTGTCAACTCGACACACTATCTGGTCCCCAAAAAGAAAAAGCCCGCCGAAGCGGGCTCCCATCTACACCAACAACCACAATGTTCAATCAGCCAGGCTTCACATTGAACAGCTGGCTAATCAGCTCGCGAATTTGCGTTTCCTGTGCATCCGACAACACGCCTGTCTTGAGCTTCACCGTAAAGCTGTTGGTGTCCTTGGTAATGCTGCCAGCGTGGCTCTTGCCCGAAAAGATCTTCTCGATGCTGCGCTCAGATACGCTCTCGGTCGACTCACCCCGGTCCGCTTGTGCACCGATCGCCGCCGCGAACTTGCCTTGATCCAGCGTCCGGCCGACTACGGCCGGCCACAAGTCGCGCGCCGCAGCAAGACCCGCCGAGCCGTACTTCTTGATCGCCGAGACAACTTCATCAGCGGCCGACCCGCCGAGCAGCCGGGGATTCAAATCAAGATCGCGTCGAATGAAATCCGGCAAATTCTCAAAGGCCAGGAATCGGTACAAGCCTTTGCGCGACATACCCAGCGCCTCGGCCATACGCTTGCGAGTCGGGAATTCCCGCTCCGCACGGCGTAGCGATTGCCCAATCTCATAATCAGTGAGGTCCTCGCGCCCGACGTTTTCCACCAGCGCCAGCACCGCCATGTCCTGATCGGAACACTCGATCACGGAGGCGCGAATGTCTTGCGCTTGAATGAGGGCATGTGCGCGCAAACGCCGCTCGCCGGCGATCAACTGGTAGCCGTTCTCCGCGCGGCGAACGACAACCGGCTCGACGAGCCCGACTTCGCGGATCGATTCGGCCAGGGATGCCAAACCCTCGTCGCTGAAAATCTTGCGCGGCTGCCACGGGTTCGGCTGAATCGCGTTCACCGGAAGCATGAGCTTGTCGCTCGTGTTCTCCAGTTCCTGGATGCGCTGCTGCGCCACCGCCAACGCGCCGAGCATGCCCGGTCCGGTTTTGAACGCGCTGCTACGGCGCGGCTCGGCCGGGGCAACGGCAGCCGGCCGTTCGGCAGCAGGCCGCTCCGAAGACGAGCCGAGCTCAGCGGTCTTCGCCGCCATCTTGTCGCGGAATGAACTCACTTGCCGGCCCTCCATTGTTCTACGTAAAGATCGTCGATCCACTGTACGTAATCAGTCAGCGGCTGACGCACGCGCGCCACCGTCTTGTCAGCGAGATCGCCCTTGCTGATGTCGAACACGGTAGCCATAGCCAGCGCGCCGTTGCTCATCGCTGAACTGGCCGGCACCTCGAGCGCGTTCACCCAATCCTTGTAAGTCCGCTGCACCCAGGAGCGCACGACCGGTGCCGACGACGTCTTGCCGTAGTCGACCTTCGAAAGCAGGACGGACACGAAGTCGTACGTCTTCTCGTCGCCGCGTTCCATGATCGTGTGCGCGAGGTCTGAAAAGAGGCTCCAGAACGACACCGAGCTGATGAAATCCAGACTCTCGGGCACGAGCGGCATGACCATCGCGTCGGCGGCCATGAGCGCATTGATCGTGAGATAGGACAGCGACGGCGCCGTATCCAGAATGATGTAGTCGTATTGCTTGCGCAGCACTTCCACGCCCTGGCGCAGCAAGTCCCAGAACTTGAACCCCGGGTTCTTGATCACAGTACCCGGGATATGGAACTCCGCCGAAAAGAGCGTGGGGTGCGCGGGAATGACGTCGAGGCCGTCCCAGTAGGTTTCCTGCACGAAATTCAGCAGACCGCCTTCCATATGCGGGTCGTAGATGAACGGCAGGACCGTGCTATCCTCGGTCACTTCCTTTTCGGCGTACAGACCACAGAGCTCCGTCAGCGACGCTTGCGGATCGAGGTCGATCAGCAGAACCCTGCGGCCGCGCAAGGTCAGGCCTTGGGCGAGACACATGGTTGTGGTCGTTTTCGTCGAGCCGCCTTTGAAGTTGGCGACGAGGATCACTTTGCCGTCGGCGTCGCGCACGCCAGTATGGAGCGGTGTCTGGTAGATATCGGAAACCTGCTGGACCCAGGTTCTCGCTTCCGGCAATGTGAAGACCCGGCTTCGTCCGGACCCTTGCGCCACGCCTTGCGGGAGACCCTCTCGGGTGGCGAGCAAGTTGTTCAGCTTGATGCGATCAATGCCGCACATCTCTGCGACCTGAGCGGACGTGAATGTGGGCGCCATCTTTCGCGGCCGCGGCGCCAGCATCATCTCCCGAAGCTCTTCAGATAGACGGCCGGCCTCTTCGGCAAATTCAGTGATCGCGGAAAGATCCACACGTCGATCGATCGACGGCAATTCGATAGTCTTCGCCATTAATACGCTTTTTATCAGAATTTGGATAAAGCGTAGAATACAGCAAAAGCGTATGAAAACACACTAATTGAGGGCGATATGAAAAAAAATGACCCTTCAAAACGGCCTGTATTGCCCTCGCGAGACATTCCCAAGGCCAAAGTACCAACGAAACCCGCAAAGCCACCAAAGCCGCTATAGGCCGTTTTCCTCCGATTTGCCTGTTTTTTGTGCAACCCAGCGGGGTCAGAGCACTTCGCGACGATGGCTCCGGTCAAGGTTTTTGTGCAAATGCGGCTGCGGACCTCGCGGTGCAGCCTTCATCGCTCGCATGTGCCCCGCGCAGTCACGGTTTTTGTGCAGTTCCGCCGGTTGCTCAGCCGTCACTCCGCCATTGAGCGGCCGGGTAACGATTTTTGTGCTTCCAGACTTCTGTGACCTAGCCCCGCCGCACGAACTGCACAAAAACCGTTACCGTACGCAGCAAAGCAAGCTTGGCCGCGCGCGCCCTGCCATCGCATTGCACAAAAATCGTTACCCGATTCCCCCCTGCGCCCATGATGTCCGCGGTTCCGCTAGCGCTCGGCGACCCAATTCCACCAAAAGGCACCTCTACGCCATAGCTGCACAAATTCCGTTACCCCGCACAAATGGCGAGCGACGGAACCACCGCATGCGGCCGCACAATAAACGTTACCTCTCGCAACGCCGTCCGAGGCATGCACAAAAAACGTTGCTCTCACGTGGTATCTCACCGGCGCACAAAATCCGTTGCCTTCGGCTTCTCCCGTCGAAAAGTCACGGACGAGACGCGATGCATCGACCACCGTCGCCGGATTCAACTCGATCTCGGCACACAACTAGACGTTCTGCACATAAACCACTTCCATGGCCCTCCCGGTCTGCACAGAAATCGTTACCCGACAATGGGTTTTGCTGGGTCGAAGGCGCATCGCGTCCAGATGTCTCACCGCTGCGCTCCTTTAAACACGGGGCTTTGCGGCAAATCCACGTCGAATTTTCTGTGCGTATCGCGAGACACAACACGTCAAAGTTCGCGGTGAGCATCTTTTTTGGCGAGCGGTTTGTTTGTTTACTTAAAGATAAAAACCCACCAACCAACTAACGTACGCACCCATATCCTTTGATTTCAACGACTTGTTCTCGAAAAGTACCGTTCTCTGTGCTCGCTGCACCGTTTTATGTGCTGGCAGGTGCCGTTTTATGTGCTGTCGTTGTAGAGATATTTGTGCGATCAGGTACGTTTTTTGTGCGTGAGCCAAATCGGGTGCCTGTTTGAGGTAACGTTTATTGTGTTGACTTGTGTTTGCGTAGTGATAGAGTGCCCGCCAATGTCGACGGGGAGAGCGTGCGTATGTCGGAGGAGAGCGGGCGAAGGACTACAACACTGCAGATGTCGCTGGGTCTCTTTGAGGAGATGTCCGGCCAGCCGATCAATGAAAGCACGCGCGAGATCGGCTTCCAGCGCAACAACGTGTTCGTCGCCATCAACGGGCTTGGGCTGTCGTCGCGCCGTTTCATCGACGCCGCCTATTTCATTGCCGCCCAGGAGCCCGCGCCGCGCGATACCTACGACGTCGACCTGAACTACTTCAAGTGGCTCATGCGCTATGAGAGCCGCAACGTGCGCCATTTGCAGAGCGTCATCAAGGAAGCGCAGCGCGTGCTGATCGAGGTGACCGACACGCCGCCCGACCGCGCGCCCAACGAAGACGACCAGTGGATTTCCGAGCAGTTGATGGGCAGCGTCAAGATCGGCAAGGGGCGCATCCAGTTCCGCATTCCGCCGCTCATGCTGCGCCACATCACCGGGCCCGACAAGCATCACTGGCTGAACCTGTGCATCACGGCGGCCTTCTCGCAGACCTTTGCGCGCGCGATCTACGACTACGTGCTGCCCTTCGTGGCGGCCGGTTTGACCGACTGGATCGAGCTCGACGTCATGCGGCGCTGGCCCGGCAAACTCGGTACGAGCGCGTCGGAGTTCAAGCATTTCCGGCCCAAGTACCTCGACCCGGCGGTGCGCCAGATCAACGAGCTGTCCGACATCGACCTGAGCTACGAAACCCGGGCCGACTCGGAAACCTCGCGCAAAATCAACAAGATCCGCTTCCGGATGAAGCGCAAGGACACGGTCGCCGCGCTCCTCTCCCGGCAGCCCGACGCGCACGACCTGCTGCTCACGCTCAAGGAGGAATTCGGCCTTAGCAACAAGCAGTTCGACGTGATCGCGGAGCATCGCATGAGCTGGACCGACGAGCGCATTCAGCAGGCGATCGAATACACGCGTTTCCGGCTCAATCAGGGCAAGGTGACCAAGAGCCCTGCGGGCTATCTGATGAAGGCGCTGAGCCACAACTGGCAGGTCTCTGAGGCCGAGCGCAAGATGGTGGCGATCCAGGGCGAGCTGGCCGTGGCTGCGACCGCTCAGGAGACCGCCAGGACGGTCGCGACCACGGCGGTGAAGCAGAGCATCGCGGCGCGCGACGAAGAGGCTAGGTCGCAGCGTAACGAGGAGGTCAAGCAGGGCCGCGAGCACTTCGAATCGGCCGACGAGAAGACCCGTAAGGAGCTGGTGCGGCTCTATATCGCCTCGCAGGCCGGCAAGCTCATGCTGCGGCGCCTGAAGCTCGAGGCGGGCGCGCTCTCCGACGTGAACATCCTCAACCACTCCGATCTGTCGTGGTATTTCGGGCAATTCGTCTACGGGAAGATGAAGCAGCTTGCCGTGCAGTGAGCGTCTTCAATACGCTTGACGGCTGATATGCCGGTAGGTGTATTGAGACATGCGCCCCGCAGCCCGTCACTGCCTCCCGCGTTCACGCCGCGGAAAACATCCAGTCGATCAACGGGTTAGGACACTCGTCCCAGGCGTTCTCCACAAGCTTGTCAACGCAATCTGTGGGTAACTTCGAACGCAGGGCCCAAACCCGCGCAGCCATAAAAAAAGGGAAGGCGCAGTGCCTTCCCTTTCTTCATCGAGCGACGACGCCTTATTTCTTCTCGTCGTTCAGTTGCGGCAGCGTATAGGCGGCGCCCGGCGTGAGCAGACCGACCTTCGAGTACACACGCAGCTTCTCGCGCGTGTCGGCGATGTCGAGGTTGCGCATCGTCAGCTGGCCGATACGGTCCTTCGGCGAGAACGTCGAGGCGACCTTCTCCATCGACAGGCGCTCCGGCTGATACGTGAGGTTGTCCGACTTCGTGCTCAGGATCGAGTAGTCGTTGCCGCGGCGCAGCTCGACCTTCACTTCGCCGGTGATGGCGCGCGCCACCCAGCGCTGGGCGGTTTCACGCAGCATGATGGCCTGCGGGTCAAACCAGCGGCCCTGGTACAGCAGGCGGCCCAGACGGCGGCCGTTCTCGCGGTACTGCTCGATGGTGTCTTCGTTGTGGATGCCCGTCACGAGGCGCTCATACGCGATATGGAGCAGCGCCAGACCCGGGGCTTCGTAGATGCCGCGGCTCTTCGCCTCGATGATGCGGTTCTCGATCTGGTCGCTCATGCCCAGGCCGTGACGGCCGCCGATGCGGTTCGCCTCGAGCAGCAGCTCTACGGCGTTCGGGAAGGTCTGGCCGTTCAGCGCGACCGGCTGGCCTTCCTCGAATCGGACCGTCACTTCTTCGCGGTCGACCTTGACGTCGTCGCGCCAGAACGCCACGCCCATGATCGGGTTCACGATCTTGATGCCGCTTTCGAGGCTTTCGAGGTCCTTCGCTTCGTGCGTGGCGCCGAGCAGGTTCGAGTCGGTCGAGTAGGCCTTTTCAGCCGACATCTTGTACGCGAAGCCCGACTGGCGCATGAACTCCGACATTTCCGAGCGGCCGCCCAGTTCGTCGATGAACTGCTGGTCGAGCCACGGCTTGTAGATCTTCAGGTCCGGATTGACGAGCAGGCCATAGCGGTAGAAGCGCTCGATGTCGTTGCCCTTGTAGGTCGAACCGTCGCCCCAGATGTTGACGCCGTCTTCCTTCATCGCGGCGACGAGCATCGTGCCCGTCACGGCGCGGCCGATCGGCGTCGTGTTGAAGTACGTGACGCCGGCCGTCGAGATGTGGAACGCGCCGCATTGCAGGGCGGCGATGCCTTCGGCCACGAGCTGCGCGCGGCAGTCGATCAGGCGGGCGCCAGCGGCGCCGTATTCGGTCGCGCGGCGCGGGATCGAATCGTAGTCGTCTTCGTCGGGCTGGCCCAGGTTCGCCGTATAGGCGTAAGGCACGGCGCCCTTGAGCTTCATCCAGTGCAGCGCGGCGCTGGTGTCGAGGCCGCCGGAGAAGGCGATACCGACCTTTTGGCCGGTCGGAAGGCTTTCAAGAATTGTGCTCATGATGAGAAAGAACCCGGTAGAACGAGAATGCGGAGGGAATTCGGTCGAATCGTCAAGTATGTTGTATCCCCGGCCTTTCGGCAAGCCTGGCGGGGAGGGCATTCAGGCCCCGTTCGACGTGGCATCCGCGTTGATAAAAAAGGGGCGTAGCGTGGGCGCGTGCTCAGCGCAGGCTGTCCCAGGCGGCTTCGATCGCGTGCAGTGCGCCCATGACGATCGAGCGGTTCAGCGCCGCGGCCAGCACGCCGTCGCGCTCGGCATACGCCTCGCACAGCCGCTGGTGATCGGTGCACGAGCGCTGCAAACGGCCCGGCAGCGAGGTGCTCAGGTGGCGCAGGCGGTTCGTGCGCATGCGCATGGAGTCCAGCACCTCCTTGAAGATGCCGTTGCGGCTCACGCGCAGTTCCTCGTCGCGAAACGCGACGTTGGCCCAGAAGTAGCCGTCCACGTCGCCCTTGGCCGCGACTTCGGCCAGTTTGCCGTGCGCGCGCCAGAGCGCCGCGATGTCTTCATCTGTGGCGTGCTCGACGATCGCCAGCGACACCTGAGCGTAAAGCAGGGCGCGCAACTGGTAGATCTCGCGCACTTCCTTGAGCTGCACGGCGGCCACGCGAGGGCGGCGGCGCGGCGACCAGTCGACAAGCCCCTCGCGCGTGAGCGCGAAAAGCGCCTCGCGCACCGGCGTGCGGCTCACGCCGAAGCGTTTGGCGAGATCGACTGAATTCAGGTCGTCGCCGGGACGCAGCCGGCCTTCGATGATGCCGCGCGCCACCCAGTCGACGATCTCGGCCACGCTCGACTGCTCGCCCGCTTCCGGGGCGGCCATTACGCCGACATCTTCATCCATGCGCTTTCCCCCGAGGCGCCGCGACCGGCCGCAGCGCCGCCGATTGTAACAAATCCCGTGTCGGCTTCGCTCTCGAAGTCGCAGGTTGATTGTTTAAGTGTATACACTATGAGCAAAAATTCTCAGTAAATCGCGAAAAATCGCCATATACTGGTTCTGACTGTCGACACTAAAACATAATCCAATCGGCTAGCCGTCAGGCAAGGAGACGCCATGTACATGGGAACTGAGATCGCCGGGTCAACGCACGTCGAGGCGAGCGTCTCGGCGCGGCTCGACCGGCTGCCGCCCACGCGGTACTTCCGCGGGCTGGTTGCCCGCATCGCGGTGGGCGGCTGGTTCGAGTTCTACGAGATGTTCATGGCGGCCTATATCTCACTGGGCCTCATCCACAGCGGCCTGTACCGCGCCACCACCGCCGGGCTCTTCGACGTGAACGGTTTCGCCAGCTTTCTCGGCTCGTTCTTCGCGGGCATGTTCGTCGGCACGGTGGCGCTGAGCGGTATCACCGACCGCTTTGGGCGGCGCATCGTGTTCACCTTCGCCATGCTGACGTACTCGGTGGCGAGCTTCATCGCCGCCTTCCAGCATTCGCCGCTGGGCATGGACGCCTGGCGCTTCGTGGCGGGCGTGGGCATCGGCATGCAGCTGATCACTGTCGACACTTATATCTCCGAGCTCACGCCGCGCGATGCGCGCGGGCGCTACACCGCGTTCAGCATTCTCGTCATTCTCACTTCGGTGCCCGTGGTCGCGGTCATCTCCTATGCGCTCGTGCCGCGCACCTTCCTCGGCATGGAAGGCTGGCGCTGGGTGATGATCATCGGCGCGGCTGGCGCGGTGTTCATCTGGTTTATTCGCCACGGCTTGCCGGAGTCGCCGCGCTGGCTTGAGAGCAAGGGGCGGGTGAACGAGGCGCGCGAGATCGTCGATGAGATCGAGCGCAAGGTGGTCGCCGAAACCGGCAAGCCGCTCGCCGAGCCGCCCGAAGGCCCCGACGCTAGCCAGCTGGAAGCGCGCGGCAAATGGATCGAGATGTGGCAGGGCCGCTACTTCAAGCGCACGGTAATGCTCTCGCTCTTCAACTTCTGCCAGACCTTCGGCGTGTACGGTTTCGGGGCGTGGGTGCCGGTGCTGCTGTACTCGAAGGGCATCACGATCACGCATTCGCTGCTCTACACCATGGTGATCGCCATTACGACGCCGCTCGGCGCGATTGGCGCCATGGCGTGCGCGGAGCGCTTCCAGCGCAAGTGGCAGCTGGTGGGTTGCGCCATCGTCGTGGCCGTGGCGGGCGTGATGTTCGGCCAGGTGCGCGACCCCGTGCCGATTCTGCTCTTTGGCAGCGCGGTGACGATCGCGAACAACTGGCTCATCGGCATCTTCCACACCTATCAGGCCGAGCTGTATCCCACGCGCATCCGCGCGCGCGCCGTGGGCTTCGTCTTTAGTTGGAGCCGCGTGAGTTCCATCTTCGTCGGCTTCTGGGTGGCGGCACTGCTCAAGCACTACGGCGTGCCCGCCGTGTTCCTGCTGATTTCGTCGGCCATGGTCGTGATCGTCGTGGCGGTTGGCGTGTGGGGGCCGAAAACCAACGGTGTACGTCTAGAGGAGTTGTCGCAATGAGTGGTTCCATCGCCGCCACGTTCGCGCAGGGCTTGTATGCGCTGGCACAGCGTCCGTTGCCCGCTGATGTGCTGAAGGAAGCGAAGCGTTCGTTCATCAACGTTGTTGGCACAACGATTGGCGCGTGCACGCATCCAGGCGTGGACGCGATACTCGCCACCGCGCGCGACCTTGGCGCCGCGCATGAGGCGAGTGTGCTGGGCCGTACGACACGCACTGACGTGCATTTCGCCGCGCTGGCGAACGGTTTCGCCGGCCACCTCGACGATTTCGACGATACGCATCTCGCCACCGTGATCCATCCTGCCGCGTCCACGCTCGCGGTGCTGACCGCACTCGCGCCGCAAACGAGGCCCGCCGGCGCGCAGGCGCTCACGGCGTTCGCGCTGGGCTGCGAGGCGCAATTGCGCGTGGGCGTGGCGATCTCGCCCGAGCATTACGATCGGGGCTGGCATATTACGGGCACCTGTGGCGTGGTTGGCTGCGCGGTCACGGCCGCGCTGCTGCTCGGCCTCGATGCAACCAAAACTAAGGAAGCCGTATCGATTGCCGCGTCGATGTTCGTCGGACAGCGCGAGGCCTTCGGCACCATGACCAAGCCTTTTCATCCCGGGAAGGCGGCGGCCAATGGCATCGACGCCGCGCGGCTCGCCCTGCACGGGCAGCGCGCCGCAGAGGACATTTTCGAAGCGCCGGGCGGCTACGCGCGATCGCTCTCGACGAAGGTCGACTTCGAGCGCATGAACGGCGAATTCGGCGAACGCTGGGAGCTGCTGTTCAACACCTACAAGCCGTATCCATGCGGAATCGTCGCGCATCCGGCCATCGACGCGGGGCTCGCGATTGCAGACCGCATAACGGATGCCGGTTCGATCGACGCGATCGTGCTGCGCTGCCATCCGCTCGTGCCGGAGCTGATGGGCAACCCGCAGCCTCAAGACGGTCTGCAGGCGCGTTTCAGCGCGATACACGGCGTGGCCGCCGCGCTGTGCGATGGCCAGGTGGGTCTCGCGCAGTACGACGACAGCCGCGTGACGCGCGACGACGTGAAGGCGCTGCGCGCGAAGACAACGCTCGCGCCCGACGCCGCCGTGAACCGCGACGAGGTGTATATCGAGGCGCGGCTTCACGATGGCAGCGTCGTTGCGCATCACGTCGAACATGCACGCGGCAGTCTCGCGCGGCCCCTGACCGACGACGAACTGCTCGACAAGGTGCGTCTGCTGATCGACCCGCGCCTTGGCGCGGGCGCGGCGGATCGTATTGCCGCTGCCGTCGCAAACGTGGAGCGTGCTGCGAGTCTCGACGCGCTCTTCGCCCTGTGCACGCCGAACGAGGATCTGGTTCATGCATAACGCCCCCGCTCATTCCGCCGTTTCCGATGCGTTCGTGGCGCTTGCCGCAGCGACGCCGGGCGCACGCGAACTCGAAGCCGCCAGCAGCGCCGTGGCGAACGCGCGCCGCTGCGCCGCGCAGCCACGCGATGCCAGCGCGCTCGGCGAAATGCTCGGGCAGGCCGCCGATGCGCGTTCGTGCGCATGGCAGCTCGGCACCGCGCTTGCCACGCTGGATGCCGGGTCGACCGCCGTGCCCGCCGTCGCGGCAGCGGTTGCGCTAGGTGAGTCACTCGAAGCCGCCGAAGAGGACATTGCCGCCGCCGTAGCGGTCGGCACGCGCGCTTCGGCACGCCTCGGGGCCGCCGTGGACGACGAAGCGTTTCGCGCGCGCTGGAACGTGGCTTCGTCGCTCGGGATCGTGGGAGCGACGCTAGCGGCAGCGCGTCTTCTCGGGCTAGACGCGCCGCGCACGCGCCACGCACTCGGCATTGCCGCAACACAGGCCGCAGGACTTGCGCGCAACGTGGGCGAAGCCATGGGTGCGCTGGAAACCGGCAAGGCGGCCGCCGACGCCATCGAAGCGGCCTTGCTCGCGAAGCACGGCTTCACGAGCGCAGCGGCTTCGATAGACGGTCGGCGCGGGCTGGCCGCGCTGATGGCCTATCGTTTCGACGCGGGAGCGATTACCGCATGACCCACGCCGGGTAGAACGATTTAAATACGGATTCCGAACTGATAAAGATGCCAATAACACCTTCGCCTTCGCGCCGTCGCATCCTTCAGTGCGTCGCGGCGTGCAGCTTGTTGCCTGTCGCTGGTGCAAAGCATGCGCTTGCCGCAGACGCATCACCCGCGTCATCGCCGGACGACACCGGCATCACCGCCGAGCTTGCGCGCTACATCGTCGCCGCGCGCGACAAGCCGTTGCCCGACGCCGTGTTGGTCGAATGCAAGAACCACATACTCGATACGCTCGGCGCGATGGTGTCGGGTTCTCGCATGCGTCCCGGCATGCTGGCGACGCAATACGTGCGCTCGCTCGGCGGCGCACCGCAGGCCTCGGTAGTCGGCTCTGACCTGCACACGAGCACGGTGAACGCCGCGCTCGCCAACGCCATGTGCGCGCATTCCGACGAGACCGACGACTTCGAGCCCGTGACCAAAGCCCACCCCGGCTGCTCGACGGTGCCCGCCGCGCTCGCGCTAGGCGAAGCGCAGGGCGCATCGGGCGCGGCGCTCGTGCGCGCTGTCGCGCTGGGCTATGACACCGCCTGCCGGCTCCTCATGGCGCTCGGCCCCGACCTCGTGCGCGCCTCGCATCGCAGCGCGGAAGGCACGGCCTCGACGTTCGGCGCGCTCGGCGCGGCCGCTGCGCTCGCGCGGCTCGATGAAAGCCAGACGCGCTATGCGATCTCGTACGCGGCGCAACAGGTGTCGGGACTGTGGAGCTGGGTGAAGGACCGCGACCACATCGAAAAGGCGTTCGATTTCGCGGGCATGGGCGCGCGCAACGGCGTGATGGCGGCGACCATGGTGCAGTCCGGCATGACCGGCGTGGCCGATGTGCTCGACGGCACGCACAATCTCTTCATCGCGCTATCCACGAAGCCACAGCCGCAAGCCATGATCGACCAGCTCGGCAGCCGCTTTTTCGTGACGGAAACGGCGATCAAGACGTATTCGGTGGGCTATCCGATTCAATCGCCGCTCGACGCGCTGCTCACGCTGCGGCGGCAATACCAGCTTACGCCGGACAACGTTCGCACGGTGGTCGTGAAGGTGCCGCCCGACGCCATCGGCATCGTCGGTGACAGTGCGATGCCCGACGTCAACTGCGCCCACATGGTCGCGCTGGCCCTCGTGAAGGGCGCGGTGTCGTTCGCGGACAGCCATGACGTTTCGCTCATGCGCGATCCGCAGATTCAGGCGCAGCGCGGGAAAGTGACGGTCGTTGCCGACCCGAAGCTGAGCGACCCGGCTGCGCCGCGCGGCGGCATCGTCGAAGTCACGATGGTGGACGGGCGCACGGTGAGCCACTACACGCGTTTTCCGCCCGGCACGAAAGAGAATCCGCTGAGCGTCGCCCAGGTGAACGAGAAGGCGCGCGATCTCATGGCGCCCGTGCTCGGCCAGCAAAAGACCGCGCAGTTGATCGAGCGGATCAACGCGCTGGAGCACGTCGCGAACGTGGCCGACCTGCGGCCGCTGTTCACGACGTAATGCGCTCGCTACGGCATGCGCGCTCGGGAAGTATCCACGCCTTGCTCGTCCTTCATGGCCAACAGGGCGACCGATTCCGTGCCGGCGCGCCGCGTGGCTTTCCAGATCATCAGCAGATGGTAGTAGAGGCGTGGGCTAAAGCCGAACCGGTACGCGTAGAGATTGCCGAGCGCGAGTTGCAGCCCGGCGCGCGCCTCGCGATTGCGCGCGAGCAGCGAGACCACGATGGGCACGAGCCGGCGCATGGCGAGCTTGCGCGCCGGTTCGAGTTCGGCCGGCAGCGCGAGGCCCTTGAGAAAGCGCCACGCCGAAATCGACGAGGCATTGATGCTCGTGCGCGTTGCCTGGGATACCGAAACGTCCGTTATGCGGTAGCACGAGACGTATTCGTTCACGTAGCACACTCGCTTTGCCGCGAGACAAAGGAGCGTTCCGAACACGTAATCGCAGCAGGTGCCGTAGTGGTCGGGGTAGCCAATGCGTTTGACGAGCGCCGCATTCGCGAGCCAGCCGTTGTTGGGGAACATCTGCACGATGCCCACGCGGCCGGGCGGGCTTTGCAGCCCCGCCGCGCTGGCCGTGCGGTGATACCCGATGTTCATGCGTTCGCTAGCGGCGTGCATGATGCTGCCGTCATGATCGGTTTCGTATTGATCGCCGAACGCGACTTCCAGGTCCGGATAACGCTCCCACTGTGCGAGTAGCTTCTCGATGCAGTGCACGAGCAGGTAATCGTCGTCGTGGATCAGGAGGATCTTGTCTCCGCTCGCGCGCTCGAAGAGGCTGGCCACATTGGGCGCCTGGCCGAGCGCGGGCACGTTGCGGCGGTAGTCGATGCGCGGGTCGTCGCCATAACGCGAGGCGACCAGTTGCGCCGTGCGATCGTCGCTCGAGTCGTCGCCGATCACGATCTCGATGTTCGCATGCGTTTGCATGAGGCACGATTCGATGCAGCGAACGAGCAGTTCAGGCCGGTTGTACGTCGGCAGGCAAATGGAGACCTTCGTTGTTGTCGTCATGGGCAGACCCCAGTGCTTGAGGGATGCGGAGGCGTTCGCAAAAACGGGTTCGTAATGCGAACTTCATCCGTTGGACATGACGGTAAATGAAAAAAACGCGAAAGAAATTGAAAATAATTCGCAAGGCACGCACCTTGCGCATGGCGGCTCGCAAAGCCCGCTGCGGCGGGCATCCGCACAAAGTGCCAATCTTTGATCTGATCATTCGGAAAGAAAATCCGGGCGGCAAAATAATCGGCAATGCATCGAGGATGGGCTGAGTGCCGGAACAGTCACGGTAATCGCGTTAACATTGGCGCTCCGCCTGAAACGACCGACGGCAACCATGGCTTCCATCTCCTACGCCCACAAACCGCTCACGCCGTTTCGCCGTGCGCTCGCGCGCTTTTCCCTCTCCGAACTCGCGAAATACACGAAGCTCACGCTCGGTATGTGGATCGGCTTCGGCGTTCCGTACGCGTTGGGGTATCCCGAAGCGGCGGTCGCGCTCTCCGGCTCGGCCATGCTCACGCTCGCGCTCGGCAGCTCGATCTCGGCGGCGCGCGGGTACTTCTACAAGCGCGTGATGTCGAACCTCGTGGCAATGCCGATCGGCACGCTGCTGATCTGGTTCACCGCGCCGCATTTGTGGCTGGGCGTGATCCTGCTGCCGCTGGTGATCTTCACCATCGTGCGCATCAGGCCTTCGGTGTTCCAGATGACGAGCATCACGGTGCCGATGACGCTCGTGCTCTTCACGGGCGTGCACATTCCGTTGCTCGAGCAACGGTTGATCGGCGTGGTGCTCGGCATGCTGCTCGGTTTCATCATCCAGCAAATCGCGTTTCCGCCCGATCACGGTTTCTGGGCGAATACGCTCGTGAACGAGGGCAACGCTCAGGCCGAAGCCTTGCTGACCGAGGTCGCCACGAAAACACTGGACCGCGCGAAGCTGAAATCGGCGACTGCCGCGCTGCGGGTGTCGAGCAGCAACCTCAAGCAGGCGTACGATCTCCTCAAGTCGGACCTGGAGCAGTCGTGGGTGTCGGCGCATTTGAAGCGCAACCGCGACCGCCTGCCGCTCTTTTCGTGCTACCACGAGCTATTCGATTCGATCGTCGGTTTCCTGGAAACGCTCGACACGTTCAACGCGCAATACGAGGCGCTGGACGCCCAGTGGAAAGAAGCCTATCGGAGCGGACTCGCTCGCCTCGTGGACGTGCACCGGCAACTGGCCTCGCAGGCCGACCTTCGCGTGGAACGCCCCGGTCTTCTCGTGGAGCCGCTGACTCGCGAGGAACTGCATGCGCTTGTCGAAGCGCTGCCTGCTACAGGCGTGTTCACGAGCGTCTATCTCGGGCACCTGACCGGCTACGGCATCCTGCTGAGGCGGTTGAGCGACATGCATACCGAGCACCTGCGCAAGGCGTGAGCGCTGCGCGCGGCGCCGTGAGCGCACACACGCCGCCGATGGATTGACCGCACGCGCCGGCATACCGCCCGGCGCAGATGCGCGCGTCTACCCGTAATTATCCTGGGGTGAGTGCATCGCACCACCCCGTGCTGCGCTCACCCTTCGCAGCGTCCCAACTGCCGTGCCCCCCGGCCTTGTGCGCCCGATTATTCGCGATCCGCGAATGACGTATTCGGGCGTTATCCGGTACTGATTACGCCACGCTTGCGACTATCTTTGCCTCGTCGATGTCGATGGCGTCCTGCAGGCGAGCAGTGGTGCACATCGCGTCGCACACCATTTTCGAACATGAGCGTGTGGCGCGGCACCCGGCCGGCCCAAGGAGACAGAGATGAAACCGAACACATGGGACACGGCCTACGAATGGAAGGCCGTGACGCTGCTGGCGCTGGGCTTCGGCCTCGTGGGCCTCGACCGCTGGCTGATCGCGCCGCTATTCCCGTCGATCATGAAAGACCTCAACCTCAATGCGCAGGATGTCGGCAACTGCATCGGCATACTCGGCCTTTCGTGGGGCGTGTTCGCGGCGGTCATGGGCGGCCTGTCCGACAAGGTGGGGCGGCGCAAGGTGCTGATTCCGGCGATCATCGCGTTCTCGTTGCTCTCGGGCTTCTCGGGCCTCGCGGGCGGTTTTGCGAGCCTGCTGGCTGTGCGCGCGCTGATGGGCGTGGCCGAAGGCTCGTTCTGCCCGACCAGCTTTGCCGCCACGGCCGATGCCTCGCACCCCAAGCGCCGCGGCTTCAATCTCGGGCTGCAACAGAGCGGCTTCGCGCTGTTCGGGCTTGCGCTTGCGCCGATCATCGCCACGCAGTTGCTGGGCGTGATGACCTGGCGATGGGTGTTCGCACTCGTCTCGGTGCCGGGCCTTATTCTCGGCCTGCTGATGTACCGCGTGATCCGGGAGCCGCAAGGCGCGCTTACGCGTGAAGCGGGTGCCGCCGCCTCGGCAAAGGCCGAAAGCGGCCACTGGCGCGACGTGCTCCGCAGCCGCAACATTCCCGTCGCGATGGTCGCGCTCTTCTGCGCCATGACGGGCGTGTTCGTGCTCGGCGCCATGCTGCCGCTCTATCTCACGCAGTACCTTTCTCTCGACACGCAGCGCATGGGCGTGGTGGCCTCGGCCATCGGCTTTGGCGGTTTCGTCGGACAGTTCGGCTTGCCGGGGCTTTCGGATCTGCTGGGCCGGCGCGTGGCGAGCGTCCTCGGTTTCGTGGGCACCGCTGTCATGCTGATCGTGTTTCGCGGTCTCGGCGCGCAGCCGCTCGAACTTTTCGCGGTGCTTTTCGCAGCTTCGTTCTTCACGCTGGGCCTCGTTTCGCTGCTCTCGGGACCGGTTGCCACTGAGGCCGCGCCAGTTGGCATGGTCTCGACTTCGATCGGGCTCGTGGTGGGCGCGGGCGAAATCTTCGGCGGCGGCGTGGCGCCCGCGCTCGCGGGATTCGTTGCGGCGCATTTCGGTATCCAGAACATTTTGTGGCTGCCGATTGGTGCCGTTTTCCTCGGCGTGCTAGTGAGCCTCTTCCTCAAGGAAACCGCGCCTGCGAAGCTGCGGCGCAGCGAGGCGGTCGCCGCGGCCGCGCCCCTGCCTGCAGCGGGGCAGGCCGAGTAGCCTGCGCGTGCCGCTGCGTGAAGGAGCGGCGCGGGCGACGGGTGCCGGGCCCTATACTTGGATGGCCCGAACCCGTGAATAAGAGAGCAGCATGGACCGATTCCTGAGCATCGAAGCCTTCGTGCGCGTGGCGGAAACGAGCAGTTTCGCAGAAGCGGCCCGGCAACTCGGCGTGACCAGTTCGGTCGTGACGAACCGCATCCAGCAACTGGAGAAGTTCGTCAACGCACCGCTCTTTCATCGCAGCACGCGGCACGTGCGCCTCTCCGAAGTCGGGGAGGCGTTTTATCGTGAATGCGCGGAGGTGGTGGGGCGCGTGAACGAGCTGACCGACCAGATGCGCGAACTGCGTGCCACGCCCACGGGCAGGCTGCGCATCCAGATCTTGCCGGGCTTCGCGCTGGGCCATTTCGGCGCGCCGCTCGCCGAGTTCAACCGCCGCTATCCCGGCATCCAGCTCGATGTGATCGTCAACGACCGCGTGGTCGATCCGATCGAAGAGGGCTTCGACGTTGCCTTCCAGATATTCCCGCCTATTTCCGATTCGCTGATCGAGCGGCGGCTCTTTTCGGTGCGGCGGCTCTTTGTCGCCACGCCCGCCTATGTGCAAGAGCATGGCGCGCCGCAACATCCACGCGAATTGCTGCAGCACACCACGGCGCTCTATTCGGGCTATCCCTCGCGCAATCGCTGGACGATGACACGCGGCGACGAAGTTGTGGAGATGGAGTTGCCCGGCATGATCCGCTCGAACTCGGTGCATTTGCTGCGCGACTACGCGCTCACGGGCGGCGGCGTGGTGTGCCTGCCTACGCTCGTGGCGAGCGAGGCGCTCCTCAACGGCTCGCTCGTGCCGATCCTCACCGACTATCACCTCTCGGCGCTGAGCTTTGCTGCCGTGTATCCCTCCACGCAGCGCCAGGCCTTGAAAGTGAAGGCGCTCGTGGAGTTTCTGGCTGAGTATCTGGGCCCCGAGCCTGCGTGGGACGTGCCGCTGATCGAGCGTGGCTGGGTGCGCTAGCGCCTGCCGCGATTATTTGCGAAACGCGAATACCGTAGTCGCCAGGCCGCCGGTTGTGGCGCGTGCGCAGCGCTCCTAAAGTTGATTCCAACGACACCTTCCAAAACAGGAGACACGCCATGACCGATTCGTCGTTTCACACCGTCTTCGGCTCGCTCGAGCAGTATCGCAAGGGCGAGATCGAAATCACGAGCGGCGACGCCCGCCACTATGTTTTCTCGAACGTCTTCGAAGTCGCCGCAAACTCGGCGCCCTACGAGAAGGTCGTGGTCGGCAAGAACCTCGAATACGTGATCGAAGTGCTGCGCACGGAAGGGCAGTCGCGCTGGTTCGCCTGCGCACACGATGAGTTCGTGATCCTGATGGATGGCGATGTGCGCATCGACTTCATCAAGCTCGATACGCCGCTCAAGGGCGGTACAGGTACGGTCGACGCGGGCGAGCAACCCGCAGGCCGCAAGATGGGCCACGTGGTGCTGCGCCGCGGGCATCAAGCGCTGCTGCCGGCAGGCTGCGCGTACCGCTTCAGCGCACAGAAGGCTGGCGTGGCGCTCGTGCAGACCATGGCCGGTGAGCTGTCCGTGCAGAAGTGGGCCGATATCTGCCTGCACTGAACGCACACGCTAACCCGATACCCGACTACTGGAGACACCAAATGGCCACCCTCGAATCCCTCGATCACTCCGCAGGCTTTGCCGCCGACACCGTACGCGCGAGCGAGCCCGACGCCGTGACCGGCTATCGCCGCTACACGCTCGGCGCCTTTGAATTCACGCGCGACGAATACTTCGTGAAAGTGCTGTGGCCCGCGAAGGGGCAGACCCGCACGCACGCCATTCCCGCCGACGCCTTCCTGCGCGCGATGATGCGCGACGTGGCCTGGGGCTTCTTCTACGGCTGGGTGAATTTCGATCACGTGTTCGGCACGCGCAATCACTACGGCAAGGTCGATGTGTATGCAGGCTCGTTCAACGGCATCATGAAGGACGCCGGCGTGGACTATATCGAGACCTTCGAGACGCCGACCATCATGGCAACCTTCAAGGCGATCCTGCACGACTGGACCAACGAAGGCTTCGACCCGTTCGCCGCGCCCGAGGAAACTGGCACCGCATTCGGCCGCAAGCATGGCGAGAACGACGCTGCGATCGAGCGCACGCGTATCGCCACGCGCCGCATGCCGGGCCTCGAAGGCGACTCGCCGCTGCGCGACGACCTGCCGGTAAACCGCGCCTTCACCGACGTGCCCCAGGACAGTCCCGAAGTGCACTGCGAGCCGGGTTTCGAAGGCGAACTGCACGCGTTCAACCTCTTCAAGTACCTCTCGCGCTCGGACGTGACGTGGAATCCCTCGGTCACTTCGGTGTGCGGCCAGAGTCTCTTCTGCCCGACCACGGAGGAGTACATCCTGCCGGTTTTCCACGGCAACGACCGCGTGGAATGGTTCCTGCAGCTTTCGGACGAAATCGTCTGGGACATCGGCGACAAGAACACCGGGTCGCCGCGCGCACGCATCACCATGCGCGCGGGCGACATCTGCGCGATGCCTGCCGATATCCGCCACCAGGGCTATTCGACCAAGCGCTCGATGCTGCTCGTGTGGGAGAACGCGACCGCCGGCTTGCCCAAGCGCTACGAGAGCGGCGAACTCAAGCCGTATCCGGTCGAGTTCTGAGCGAGATTTGCAGTTATGCAGCATGCCTAAGCATTAATCGAGGATTTACTCATGCAAACGCAATTGTTCATCGACGGCCGCTTCGTTGACGCCGTCGAGGGCGGCACCATCGACGTGCTCAATCCGCACGACGGCTCGCTGATCACGAAGATCGCCGCCGCCACCGCCGCCGACATCGATCTGGCCGTGGCCGCCGCCACGCGCGCCTTCCCGCAGTGGGCCGCGATGCCGGCCGCCGAGCGCGGCCGCCTGCTGCTGCGTCTGGCCGACGCCATCGAAGCGAACGGCGAAGAACTCGCGCAACTGGAATCGCTCGACACTGGACACCCGATCCGCGATTCGCGTGCACTCGACGTGCCGCGCACGGCTGCGTGCTTCCGCTACTTCGGCGGCATGGCCGACAAGCTGCAAGGCTCGGTCATTCCCGTCGAAACCGGCTTTCTCAACTACGTGCAGCGCGCGCCCATTGGCGTAGTCGGGCAGATCGTGCCGTGGAATTTCCCGCTCATGTTCACGAGCTGGAAGATGGGCCCGGCGCTCGCGGCCGGCAACACGGTCGTGCTGAAGCCTTCGGAAATCACGCCGCTTTCTACGCTGCGCATCGTCGAGCTGATGGCGGAAGTGGGCTTTCCCGCGGGCGTGGTCAATATCGTGCCGGGCTATGGCCATACGGCGGGGCAGCGGCTTGCGGAGCACGAGGGCGTGGGAAAGATCGCCTTCACCGGGTCGACGGCTACCGGGCGGCGCATCGTCGAAGCCTCGAAGGGCAACCTCAAGCGCGTGCAGCTCGAACTGGGCGGCAAGGGCGCCAATATCGTGTTCGACGACGCCAATCTCGATGCCGCGATCAACGGCGCGGCCTGGGCCATCTTCCATAACCAGGGGCAGGCGTGCATCGCGGGTTCGCGTCTGGTGCTGCACGAGCGCATCGCCGACGAATTTCTCGAACGCTTCGTCAGCCTCGCTGCTTCGATTCGTGTCGGCAATCCTTTGGACCCCGAAACAGAAATGGGGCCGCTCACCTCGCTGCAACATCTGGAGCGCGTGAAGGCTTTTGTGGACGTCGCGCGCGAGCAGGGCGGGCGTGTGCTCGCGGGCGGCACAGCGCCGCAGGACCCCACGCTCGCCAACGGCTACTACGTGCGCCCCACGGTGATCGAAGCGAAGACGCCGGACGATCGCATCGCGCAGGAAGAAGTGTTCGGCCCGTTCGTGACCGTGCTGCGTTTCAAGTCCGACGAAGAGGCGCTCGCCATTGCCAACGGCACCGACTACGGTCTCGGCAGCGGCCTGTGGACGCGCGACCTCTCGCGTGCGCACAACATCGCGGGCAAGATTCACGCGGGCATGTGCTGGGTGAACTGCTACAAGCGCGTGAATCCGGGCAGCCCGTTCGGCGGCGTCGGTCAATCGGGCTACGGCCGCGAAATGGGCTTCGAGGCGATGCACGACTACACGGAGGCCCGCTCGGTGTGGGTCAACGTGGACGCCCAGGTCCCGCCGCACTTCAAGCGTTGAGGCACGTATGGATCGCTTCGTTTATCAGGGCTTGCCGTCGCGCGTGGTGTTCGGCTGGGGCAACCTCGCCCGGTTGCCCGAGGAAGTTGACCGGCTAGGCGCGCGCCGCGCGCTGATCCTCTCGACGCCCGAGCAGCGTCCGCTCGCGGAAGAAGTCGCGCGTCTGCTCGGCGAGCGCGCGGCGGGTATCCACGCCGAAGCGGTCATGCACGTGCCAGTGGAAGTCGCGCGGGCCGCGCGCGCGAAGGCCGCGGCGCTGGACGCGCAGTGCTGCGTGGCCGTGGGCGGCGGCTCGACCATCGGCCTTGGCAAGGCCATCGCGCTCGAATCGTCGCTGCCCATCGTCGCCGTGCCCACGACCTATGCGGGCTCGGAGATGACGCCCATCTACGGTCTCACCGAAGGGCGCCTGAAGAAGACCGGGCGCGACCAGCGCGTGCTGCCGCGCACCGTGGTCTACGACCCGTCGCTTACCGTCTCGCTGCCCGCCGGCATTTCCGCGGCTTCGGGCGTGAACGCCATGGCGCATGCGGTGGAGGCGCTCTACGCCGAAGACGCGAACCCGGTGATCAGCCTCATGGCTGAAGAATCGATTCGCGCGTTGGGCGAAGCGCTACCGGTTGTCGTGCGCCGCCCGGACGACGCGGCGATGCGCAGCCGTGCACTCTACGGCGCGTGGCTCGCGGGCAGTTGCCTCGGCGCCGTGGGCATGGCGCTGCATCACAAGCTCTGCCACACGCTCGGCGGCACCTTCAACCTGCCGCATGCGCAAACGCATGCGGTCATGCTCCCGCATACGGCGCACTACAACCACGCCGCTGCGCCGCAAGCGCTCGAGCGCGTGGCGCGTGCGCTCGGCGGCGCGCATGCGCATGAAGCCGGGCCACGGCTTTACGCGTTGAACGAGTCGCTTGGCATTGAGCTTTCGCTCAAGGCAATCGGCATGTCCGAAGCGGGCCTCGACGAAGCGGCCGATCTCGCGTGCACGAATGCGTATCCGAATCCGCGACCGTTGGAGCGCGCGGCGATTCGCGCATTGCTGCAACGGGCGTGGGAAGGCGCGCCGCCGCGCTAGCCACGCCGCGTGCGTGGCGCACAAAACATAGGAAAGGAGACAACCATGTCGATGCATGGCATCGAGGCCGAACGCGCCTTGACCGAACAGGTGGTGGGGCGCTTCGCGAACACACCCGACGCGCGCCTGCGCACGCTGATGCAAAGCCTCGTGCGGCATTTGCACGCCTACGTTCGCGAAGTCGAGCCTACCGAGGCGGAGTGGTTTGCCGCGATCCGCTTCCTGACCGAGACGGGCCAGATGTGCGACGACGTCGTGCGCCAGGAATTCATCCTGCTTTCCGATACGCTGGGCGTGTCGATGCTCGTCGATGCGATCAATCACCGCTACGCTTCAGGCGCGACCGATACGACCGTGTTCGGCCCGTTCTATATCGAAGGCATGCCCGAGCGCGCCTACGGCGAGAACATGGCGTTCACGCCGGGCACGCCCGCGCTCGTGCATGGCCGCGTGCTGACGACCGACGGCAAGCCCGTGGAGAACGCGCTGCTCGACGTGTGGCAGACGGCGGACAACGGCATGTACTCGGGGCAGGACACTGAACAGCCGCATGGCAACCTGCGCGGGCGCTACCGCACCGACGCCGAAGGCCGCTACGCGATCCGCACCATCGTGCCCGTGTGCTATCTGATTCCAACCGACGGCCCGGTGGGCCGTATGCTCAACGCTACGGGGCGGCATCCGTGGCGGCCCGCGCATCTGCACTTCATGATCACCGCGCCGGGCCATAGCGCGCTCGTGACGCATCTGTTCAATCAGAACGACCCGTATCTGGATTCGGACGCGGTGTTCGGCGTGAAGCCCTCGCTGCTCGTGGATTATCGCGAGCATGCGACAGGCGATGCGGCCGCGCAGCAGTTCGGCTTCGAGGGCGACTTTCGCGAGGCGCGCTACGACTTCGTGCTGGAGCGCGCATGAGACCGCACACGCGCTACTACGCCGTATTCGCCACCGACAAGCCCGGCATGCGCGATGTGCGCGAGCGCGTGCGCGCGGTGCATCGCACGTATCTGCGCTCGGCCGCGCAGCACGGGGTGTTCGTGCGGCTGGGCGGTTCGACGCTCGCGCCGCATTGCGACGCGCTCAACGGCACGCTGCTCGTGATCGAGGCGGAAGGATACGACGACGTGATGCGCTTCATGCGCGACGATCCTTATACGCTGGCAGGCTTGTTCGAACGCGTCGAGATCCGTCCATGGGACTGGAATCTTGGCAATCCTGAGCAAAGGGTGTGAGCCATGCAGACTGTTAGCCTGTGTTGCCTCGACGATGTGCCCGACGGCGGCGCACGCGTGATCGACGCCGCGCTGGCAGGGCGGCCGGTCGTCGTCGTGCGGCGTGCCGGCGAAGTATGGGCGTACGCAAACCGCTGCCCGCACTTCTCGGTGCCGCTCGACTACGAGCCGGGCCGTGTGCCGACGTATCGCGCGCAAGTGATCATGTGCGCGCACCACAGCGCATTGTTTCGCTTCGAGGACGGGCAGTGCATCGAAGGCCCGTGCGCAGGCGCGAAGCTCGATGCGATTCCCGTGTGGCTCGACGCTCAGTCCAACGTCGTGGCGCATTGCGCGTGAGGCGCTCCTTTACGCCCGGTTAGCCGCGCAATCAGACCCGCTTGATGAGCCCGAGTTGCGTAAGTCAGTATGACTCCCGTGAGGTAGAGGCTGGCCTGCCGCGCGGCATCAAACGCGGGTTAGCATGTCTGCCAGAGCCGCACGGTGCGGACAGGGCCGCACCCGGCGATTTCCGACACGGAGGCCA
>NZ_JAYMSC010000051.1:0-49024 GCF_038900775.1 Paraburkholderia sp. JHI869 | reverse complement strand
ACGGATCGTCTCATACGTGACCACAACACCACGCTCAAGCAGCAACGCCTCGACGTCGCGCAGGCTCAGGCTGAACCGGAAATACCAGCGAACCGCGCAGCTGATGACGACGGCAGGGAAGCGGTGGCCGTGATAAAGCGGTTTTGCCTTCTTCATTACGTCATTTCTACCGCCCCCTCTCCATCAACCTGACAGAGCCGAATGCGGTCCTGTTTGATCGATAAGCCTTCCTACGTATATGAACTTTCTCAACCTGCTTACCTATTTTCACCAGAACCGTCGTGGACAGCCACAACAATGGCCTTGTTGTCTGCCGTCACGGGGCGGCAAGAGCCCGATCTTCTTCCGAAAACCTTTGCTCGCGCGTTGCGACAGCACCGACTTGCCCCACGCAACAGCCGTGGGTGCCCGACATCACGTGAATTGTATGGCCGTCGCCCTTTAGCCCCGCAGCGATCTCCTCAAGAGCCGCCGCGACGTCCCTTACGTTGCCTTCTCCATGGAACCCCCCAAATTTGCACAGCACCAAGGGTGTCACCGGTAATTTTTGCGAGCTCTGCCATATAAATTTACGAAGGAGATATTGGAAACGCGTTGTGATGCACCGCGTAACATCAGCAAGGTGTCCAACCATTCCTGAGCAGCTAGTGACTCAACGACCATACCTGATCCTACTGATGTAAGACGTGCCGCTCACTACTCTGAATCAATCTTTCAACAGTTGGTGAGCCCACTTGGTTACCGCCCACTGCCCGCGCGAGGTAGAAGTTTGCCTCGTGGGTAGGAGAGACGCAAGACAATTAACATCAAAATAATTAATATGTAGTTCAGCCAGAACAAACTGTGTGGGGCAGCAGTTTTCTTCATGCGGTCCAGTGCAAACATTTCCACTGGCCGCCCTGACCTTGATGTAGCCTGGAGAGCGTCGAGCAGTACGGTAGCGGTCCGAATCGTGAGAATACACGACGACCTCGTCTCCACACCTGCTGCCTTCGGTATGTCAACCCGCAGCACCGGTAGTCTTCGCCGCATGACGGCCGCGCTCGCGAGACGAATTGTTCAGGGCGCCTAGTGAGAAGCCCACTTTTACACGTCTAGTCAAGGACACTGCCGGCCGCAGAATCACACCATTCTCCGTCGCGATCTCTTAAAGCGCTCTGGTGCAAATAGACGGTCCCTCAGCCCATGTCAATTGTCGCGTATTGACAGAATGCTTACAAACGAAACGACGACTGTCGCACGTCGGCGGTCCGCACAACAACCTACATTGGATACCAATCCGCCTGACAGCGTCGCACTGTGCCTGATGGCTCCTTGAGCCGACTAATCTAAGTCGGCACGATTGGTGCTCTGGAAATATGAAGCGATTTCGCGATCACGCCGTATGACGTCTCGGGCGTCACACGGTAAAGCCTAAGTTGCACCGATACGCTCTCCAAAAAAATGCAAAAGCAAATGCACATATCAACGATACAACGGCTTTTTCTGCTGCAGCGCTTTATTGGAACGAACGAGCTTCGGCGCAATCGTGGCAACACGTCGCAGCGCCGTGCATAACGACGTCGTCGAGTGAAACAAGAGCTTGTCACTCATGCGCTCCTTTGGGAAATCAAATTATGCGTCGTTGGGAAAGGTCGATATCTGTAGCCGTATTTGGTGCGTCATCCTTGGCTCAAGCACAAAGTACTGTGAATCTGTATGGCGTTCTCGACGAAGGCATCATGTACCAAAGCAACGTTGCTGATGGCAAGAGAATTTCGCTTGACTCGCTTAGCGGTCTCATAGGAAGTCGATGGGGCATGACCGGTGACGAGGACCTCGGCAGCACTCTACATGCGACTTTCACACTTGAGTCAGGCATAAACCTAAATCAAGGTCAGGCTGGTCAGGGCGGCCTGCCATTTGGTCGTCAAGCCTTCATCGGTATCAAAAGCGACAACTGGGGCGGCCTGACATTTGGACGGCAATACGACATGATCTTCTACTTTCCCGAGCCGCTCACTGCCGAAGCGCTGGTCGGAGGCGCACCTGCGGGACACCCAGGGGATCTGGACAATGCGTCCAACACTGTTCGACTGAATAATTCTGTCCGATACATGATCCCTGACATCTACGGCGCGAGCTTCGGAATTGAGTACAGTTTGGGTGGTGTTCCCGGTAACTTCACATCTACCAGTGGTTATTCTGTAGGCGCAGGTTACGCAAACGGACCATTGAAACTGGGGGCAGCATTCGAGTATTTTAAGAACCCAACCGCAGCGCCAGGCACAGGGTTTTTCACTGCCTATTTGAATGGGATCTCTACTCTTCAAGGTGCTATCAACGGTGGATATGCCTCTTCCCGAGCGTACCAGTCGGTAGTCGTAGGATCCAACTACACGATCGGCCAGGCCATCGTGGCAGCATCGTTCTCCAATGTTCAATACGCAAATCTCGGCCTGTCTCATCTGTACGGAACAGTTATATTCAACAACTTCGATGTCGGAATAATGTATCGCTTTAGCCCAGCGTGGACAGTCGCTGCATCATACGACTACTTGCTGTCGAATGGCATTCCAGACGTTGCGGGACGCATACTCGGAAACCAGCACTTCAACCAGGTAACGATTTCAACAGACTACTTTCTATCCACGCGCACCGACGTCTATTTTGGAATCGGTTGGCAACAAGCATCTGGAACATCGTCCCTTGGAGCCCCCGCTCTTGCCAGAATCGCCAATTTGGGCGATTCATCCAGCAATCGCCAGATCCTTGCTCGCGCCGCGATCCGTCAAAAGTTCTGACTAGAGGCTAAACATGCCGGGATGCGACGACTCACAGCGCCGATCCCAATCATCCAAATCACCTGGCTGACACGGCCAACGTTGGCGAGTCCCGCCCCCAACTTTCGATGCACAACGGATCTTTGTAATCTGATCAACATCCTGGCCGCGTTGCCTCTCATTGGTTAAATTGGCCAAAACCATCACACCAATTTCTGCCCTTGAACTTCGACAGGTTGCTACGACTCATGCATTAATTTGAATACGTTCCGCCGTCTATCCGCAATATCATCGAATCAACGAAAAATGTTGATCTTGAATAAGTACTACTTGAAAAATTATAATACTATGATTGAACGCGCCAGACGGAAATCACCACACTAAGCACCACTCGCGTGGGAGCCCACGTCTACGACAAAGTTCAATCGATCGGCAAACATAGACTGAAAGAGGATCTCTACGTCAACGACTGGATCATCGCTCGCGCGCGTAGATGCCTGTTGGGTGCCCGTGCGTCCACTAACAAACCTCACCTGGAATTCATCAGAATGCAAAAATACGACCTCCCAAAAGAAGTATCGAATCGAATCGTCGATCCGAAGTCCCACACGGACATCGATGGTCTCCATGAAATCTACACTTGGGCACGCGCAAACAACCCTGTCGGGAGAGCAACTGCTGACGGGCATGACCCGTTTTGGGTGGTTACCAAACACGCCGACGTCTCTATGATCTCACGGAACAATACTCTATTTCACAATGGAGATTATTCTGTCGTGTGTCGACCTAAAGCATCGATAGAGCATATTATGTCCGCCACCGGTTCGCCGAACATTGTTCGATCGCTCGTGCATATCGACGGCGAAGAACACAAAAGTCTACGCGCGCTGACTCAATCCTGGTTCATGCCGAACAGTATTCTCCAGCTTGAAGACCGTATTAGATCGCTAGCACGTACGATGGTCGTGAAGCTACAGCAACACAACGGGGAGGTTATCGATTTTTCAGGTGCATTCGCGTCGCAGTACCCACTGAACGTAATCATGGATATTCTCGGTGTCCCTCAGGAGGATTTCCCTCGCATACTTGCACTGACTTACGAGATGTTCGGGAGTGAGGACGCCGAATACACACGCGAGACGCAGCGCCCAGGCGACGCGAGCAGTGCGACGGGCAAGGTGCTCCTGTCTGTAGTAGACGACTTCAGAGAATACTTTGAAAGCTTGAACGAAGCCCGCCGGAAGGACCCGCGCAATGACGTCGCGAGTTTGCTAGCCAACGCGGTCATCAATGGGCAGCCTATCGATGACGTAACCCGCCTCGGCTATTATGTGATTATCGCTGCCGCAGGGCATCATACAGTGTCGTCGTCCACGTCGGTCGCAATGTGGGCGTTGTGCCGCTTTACGGAGTTGCTACCACAGCTTCAGGCAAATCGATTGCTCATTCCAAAGTTTATCGATGAATGTCTTCGATTCGCATCACCGGTTCATCATTTCATGCGTACGGCGACTGCGGATACTAACATCCGAGGCCGCAAAATTTGCAAGGGAGATTGGCTGATGTTGTGCTATGGCTCGGCGAATCGCGATGAGGAAGTCTTCCCTTCGCCATTCACATTCAATATTGATCGCAGACCAAACCCACATATCGCATTCGGTGTCGGCGCCCACGTATGCCTTGGTCAACATCTCGCGCACATGGAGATGCGGATTCTGTTCGAAGAGCTGATTCCGAGATTGCAACGCGCCGAGCTAATGGGTGAAATCGAATGCATGGAGTCAAACTTCGTTTGTGGACCAAAACACCTTCCCGTTCGCTGCATGTTGCAATAACACAACCCGCGATATCCGGATGCACGATGCAGCTAGCCGTGTATCGAACAGGCACGTCAACAATAGGGGTGGCATCAGAGCCCCGAGCAGTCACCAGCACCATGGATCTCGACAAAAAGCTCATGCGTTACATAGGCCAATTCAACAAGCAGGCGCTTCCATTGAAAGTACTCCAATCCATCGCGGCGAATCCGGTGCAATTCATCCGGGTCAACGGACTAGTTCCGTAACAACGCGACGAAATCGCCGCCGATGTTAAGCAGTTGGTTGTTACCACTTCTTTTGCCAGTCCTGACCAAAATGCCGGGAGTCGGAGGCAGAACCGCCGCCAGACCCTCACCGAGGCCTTGCACTAACCCTTCAATTCGGCAGGTCACGTGGCGACCTACGCTGGCGTCGCACCAGTTCCCTGGCTTTCAGGCTCATCTATCCGAGCCGAGCAACCGTCCAAGCGCTGCAACAACGTGCTCGGCGACTTGCTTCAATCGACCGTCGTGGTCTTTGAGACCTATCTCACGGCCTCTCTACGCACGCAAAGTCCAGCAGTCCATGCGACAAAACCAAGCGCTCATTGCACTGGCACGGCGACGCTACGACGTCCTGTTCGCCATGCGACGGGACCTTTTCCGAACACAAGTCAGCCCCTAACGCTTGATGAACCGCATAGGGGCATCCCAACATGACAATCAAGACATCGATCCACTGGCGACGCATCTTGTCGAGATCGAACAGATTCAGGATTGACCCGCCCTGACTTGGGCCTACCGGCTTCTGCGGCACGACCGGGTCGTCGTCGTCCTTCATCAGGTTGTTGTCCTGACGATACGCGCCCTGCACACCTTGAATATAGTCGTAGCGGTTCGACGTGACAGCCTGCGCCTTATCGCGATCGTCGATGATGACCGGACGCAGGAATATCATCAGATTCGTCTTTTCGCGGCTCTTCTGCTCCGAACGGAACAGATGGCCGATCCACGGCACGTCGCCTAGCAGCGGCACCTTGCTGTTGCCGTTCACGCAATTATCTTCTATCAGGCCCGCCGAGCACGATGATCTCGCCATCATCGGCCAGCACCGTCGACTGCACCGAGCGCTTGCTGATCGTCACGCCGCCCTGATTGTTCGTCGAGGCCGAATCGACGGACGAAGCTTCCGAATAAGATTTGCAGCTTTATGGTGCCCCCGTCGGTGATCTGCGGCTTCACGTGCAACACGATCCCGACATCCTGTCGATCGAACGTGTTGAATGCGGTCACGGACGTTCCAGCATTCGCGGTCGGCGTGGCGTATGAACCGGTCACTACACGCACGTTCGAGCCCACGACGATCTTCGCCTCTTCGTTATTGAGCGCGATGAGGTTAGGTGTCGATAGGACGTTCGCGTCGCTCGACTGCGATAGCGCCTGCAACAGGGCACCGAGACCGAACACGTCGCCGAAGCGGTGCAGGAGGCCTACGTTCAGGCCGTTGTCCAGCAGGTCCGTGCCCTTCGTCGCGAGCGCTGCGGCCGGGTCGTTCGCGATGATCGCCCCCTGCGCAGTCAGGTTCACGATGCCCTGGCTGCCGTTGGAATTGAAGTTGGAGTTGCCGTAGAGACCGTTGTTTCCGCCATGCGACAGCAGCACCCCCTGCCACTGGATGCCGAGGTTCGCGTTTGTCGTCGCCGACAGTTCGACGATTAGCGCCTCGATATATATTTGTGGACCGCTGCGAACCTCCTGCTGCTGCTGTGACTCGAGCGCCCTGATCTGCCTGGTAGCGAGCAACAGCCGTTCGAATTCGCGTTCGATCTCGGCGCACAGGGCTGGCAACAGCTGTGTGGTGTGCTGCGCCCACGCGCGGCCACCGATTCGCTCGGGCCGCAGGTTGTGGAGTACCAGCAGCGAGCGGATGCGGTTGCTATGGGCAGTGCGCTCCTACCGCAGGCGATCGAGTTCACGGTGTACCCGCCGCTCATCTTCCTGTTCGGGGATGGGGATACGTGCGACCGCCCAAACCCGGCGCTCACCACCGTAGTAACACATCAGCATTGACAGCAGCTTGTCGCTGTCGAGACGGTCGGTCTTGGCGCGACGTCTGCGCCGGTTCACTTCGATACTGGCTGAATCCACCACCAGGTTCGTGATCTCATGTGCTTCCAGGCAGCGGCGCAGCCAGAAACCGTTACGCCCGGCTTCATAACAGCTGCGCACCGGGGCATCGATGGTCAGATGACAGCGCGCTTTGGCCTTTGAAATCGCCGTGAAGACTGCGGCCGTATCGCCAGCGGCCACTGTGCAGCGGCTCGGCGAGCGCACCCCACCGCCCAGCGAGAGCTTCCAGCTCCTGTCACCCAGTTCAAAGGCGACATACAGCGATCCGGTGATGGTTGTATCCTGCCCATGAAGGGCCGTGCGAGGCGCATTCATTTGCGTACTCCTCTCGGGAAAACGGGTGTTGGAATCTCCGTTTTACTCCAGGAGGCTTACTTCCGCGGCCCCTCCATAGTATCTAGTCACTACGTGGAACCCATCGAAATTCTGACCGAGCCGGAGCGCCGTCGTCGGCGCACTGCGCAGGCAAAAATCGCCATCGTGCAGGAAACACTGGAGCCGGGAGTATCCGTGTCGGTGGTGGCACGCCGGCACGGCGTGAATGCCAACCAGATGTTCGGGTGGCGCAAACAATACCAAGAAGGTAGTCTGGCGGCAGTGAAGGCAGGTGAATCTGTTGTGCCCGCATCTGAACTAGCTGCCGCCATCAAGGAAATCAAGGCCCACGTAGCGCACCTCCCCACTTACGGCTACGGACGTATCTGTGCACTGCTCCGCCGTAGTCGAGAACAGACCAGCGCGCCGTGCATCAATCACAAGCGCGTGTATCGGGTTATGAGTGAGCACCAGTTGCTGCTGCGTCGCCCCGGCGTGCGGCGAGACAGTCGGCGGCATGACGGTCGCGTTGCCGTTGACTGTAGCAACATCCGCTGGTGCTCCGATGGCTTTGAGTTCCGGTGCGACGATGGCATGCCGCTGCGCGTCACGTTCGCGCTGGACTGCTGCGACCGGGAAACGATTAGCTGCGCGGCGGCGACCGGTGGCCATAGCGGTGATGTGGTGCGCGACATGATGTTGGCCGCCGTCGAACAGCGCTTCGGCACCACGCAGGCTACACAGCCCACCGAATGGCTGTCGGACAACGGCTCGGCCTACATCGACCACCGCACACGCAGCTTCGCTCGTGAACTCGGACTTGAGCCGCTGACCACGCCGGCCCGTTCGCCGCAGAGCAAGGAGTAGGCTTCACATTGCACCTTGTCCGGTAGCTTGACCGGTTATAAAGGTTGGTTGTGTTGCTTTGCGTCCGCCTGTGCCCCTCACAAGCACGACGTCGCCGAGGGGTTCGTACAGGCACCGATGATCGTGCCCGTAAATCTGGCGCCTTAGAAGCCCTTGCCGTCCCCATTGATGAACGGTTGTCTGGCTAACTTCGAGCTGCGCAGCGAGTTCTGCACCGGTAAGCAGGCCGCGCGAGCGCAGTCGCTCAAATCGGCTCGGAAGCCTGTACGTCGTCCGAACCAATGCGACCTTCCTCGCAGTGAATGCCTGATGTTGCCAGTTCGTATGCCCGAGTTCATTGAGTCGCGTAGCGACCTCCTGATCGGTACAGGTCTCCAGAAGCTCATCGATGACCGACACGACAGCCGGTTGTGTCTTGCGAACAAGTGCCATCGGTTTGGGTTTGTCGACTTCGAGTGACGTCGTGCGGCCTCCCCGGAAACGCACGTGAATCGAGATCCTCTCCGACTTTACCAGAGTAACGTCTTCAATCAGGAGTCCGAGGATACGCTTGCGTTCGACAGATTCAACACGGCTGTCGTTCCATATGTTGGCGAAGTCATCCGAGAGAGCACGGATACGAGTGCGGGCCTCATCGCCGAGTAGTTTCTGGTCTGACTGTCGTAAGCGATCATGTTCTTGCTGTAGTGCGTCGAGCCGACGCAGTCGGTCGTTCCAGTCGGCCTCAAGCGTATCGGCAACCATCCGGTTTGCGGGATCGACATTCATATAACGACGGCGGGCGAGTTCTGCTTCGTAACGCGCGCGCTCCAGTTGTTTCAGACGCATGGATTTGGCTTGCTCGATACGCCCGGCGATCTCGTCTTCGACTGCGAGCGCTACTTCGATGGCGGCCGGTCGAACCATCTCCATGAGTAATGGACCAATGACATCATCGATTGCGCGCCCCCGTACCGACTGGCACGGCTTACCCGCATCGTGAGCGGCGACGTCGTGACATACGTAGTATGGTTCCAGTCTTCCGCTGACCCTCTGATAGCGCACACGCATGCGATTGCCGCATCGGCCGCAAATGACGCGCCCCTGTATCAGCCCGTCTCCCTCCCGAGGGAACGTCCCTCGCACGAGTTCCGAACCAAAGCCGTTTGCACTTTGCCTTAGCGTCACCTGGTTACGCTCGATTTCGTCCCAGTCGATATAGCCGACGTGAGCGTCGCGTATTAGAACCTGTCAGTCGGATTGCGCGACCCTCAGTTGCGTACTCGTCAGGTCGGCCTTGCGTCCAGTCCTTGTGCGACCGTAAACAAACGCGCCAGCGTATCGGGGATTGTGGAGGATTTGCAGCACGTGCGACGTGTTCAGCGCTCCCCAATGTAGATGCCCATCGATGGGTAAAGTGCTCAAGCGCGTCCGCCCCCCCAACTCAACGAACCGCGACGGCTTGGAGTTTTGCGATGTTGAGCGGTAAGCGCTCAATTAAATGGCAGCGGGTTAGCGGCAATTCGGTGACCACGTGCACGAGGTAGGCGTGTCGATGAACGTTGCGATCTCAGCATACGAGCACGACTCCGCCCACGGATCAGCTACCTGCGCTTAATCTAGATACGATCGCCGCGCGCTCCTGCCTATCCGGTTCCCGGTGAACATCGAACTGCTGAGCCAGTACGGCCAGCGCGCCTTTGCATCGAACGGCGGCCAACACCAACCTCTTCCCTAAGCCGTTGATGAATGCGCGAGCCATTTTTGTCAGCGCACTGGTTTCCCGTCAGCATTTGCGAATGCCCAATAATCAGTCGATCGCGCCGCCGCGTGAACTCCAGCCCCCCCCGCCGGGCCACCAATGGAGGGTAAAACTCTCTAAAGGGTTTTCCGCCTCCTGCCACGTGCATTCCTTATCCGAAGCAGCAGCCAGCACCGCCGCCCCCACCAGCGCGGCGGCCATCAGAGCACCACAGAGCACCCTCTTTAGCTTCTTCATAACTGCCCCTGTCGTCCAACGTTAATATTCCTAATCGTCTTCGTTTCATATCACTCGCCGTACTGCCCACCATATCACATACATTACGTGACTCTTCCTGTCACTGACAGGATAACGAAACAAATATATCTATGTTAATCGAAGTCGCCACTGATCCGAACATTCATTCCGGCCCAAAGCAACTGGAATATTCCGCACAGTCCCCACAGCTTGAGGCCCGGCAGGCGTTCAACGCCTCGCTTCCGCAAAGTTCCTTGTAGAGAAATTTCTTCCACTTCATGCCGTGAACGTTCTTTTCAGCAAGCGCCGGAAACCAGTACTCGAGAAGCGCCGACAATTCGTCGCGCGAAGAAAGGCGTAGCTCCTGCCACAAATGTTTTTTTCCTGCGCAAGCGCAGACCAGCGCGTGAGAAATGCAATTGATCTCGGTCGTTGTGCCTGCCCCCGGATTGGCGTGTGTCTTTAACAACATTACAAGATCGATGTCATGATAAGACGGTCCTAGCTGTGAATCCGCAGCCGACGCGCCAAAGTAAAGACCCAGAGAACTCTCGGCATGGGGGAACCAGCGAGCAAGCAGCCAATGTGTCTCCGCGGCATCCAGTCCTGGGATAGGCAATCTTTCCGTACCGCCTTCGTCGACCGCCGCTGCGAGCACGCCGGCGACCGCCAGCACCGTCAAGTCGTCCGGGTTTGTCGCATGGCACATTAACGCCGCATAGTAATCCATAGGAATCCTCACTTGCTCACAATTGAGCCGCAGCATGTGTGTAGCACCCTTTCGGGCACATCTTCGCACATGCCATACAGCCAACGCAGAGACCTCGATGCGCAATTGTCATGACCTTCTTTTCATGCTCGTCCTCGTCTTCATCGTCATCATCCAGTGGAACATGATCGCCCGCTTCATCGATGCCTAACAGTTGAAGTACGCCGCGAGAACACACCCGGAAGCATCGCCCGCAACCGATGCATTTTTGTTCATCGAGTGAATCAACAAAGTGCGGTATCCAGGCCTCTCCGCTTGGGAGTGTCACACTAAAAAGATGGCTCATTTGGAGGTCCGGAGTTTAATCGGAAGCCGAAGCTGCGGTCTGACGTGCCTGCATCAACGCGGCATGCGCGTCGTGACAGCGTTGCGCGACTACCATTATCTGCTCCCAACCCGTTGGCAGATCTTCTGACAGATCATGCAAATCCATCTTGGCCTGCGTGGCAAACGCGTTGAGCTTTTTCAGGCGCGTCTTAAGTTCCCGAGAATCGTTACTCATCATGTCCTCCTTATCGGACGACGCACTACAGGCGTCACTGGCAGCAAGAACCGTCATACTACGGAGATCGGGTTTAGCCAGGCGGCGGTTCATCGTCCCCTGCAAAATCGTACGATCTGCCACGTTCCCTGGCGAGCTTCTTGCGCAACCACGGAGGCGGCGTGCCTTTCAGAACCCTGTTCAGCTTGTTTAGAATGTCTTCGATCGGCAATGGCTGCGAAACTTTCACTGGATGGATCTTAAGTGCTACTACGCGCGCAGCCGCAGTACCGCCTATGGCCGCGACATACAAGATCGCGCAGTCGCGGATCACTTCGAGCTTCGGCGCAAGTTTCTCATCTTCACCGTCCTGCATCAGCTTGTCGCCGAAATCAAAAATCTGTAAAAGTGTATGCCCTTCCGTCGTCACGTCGTAGACGGCAATGCTTTTCGCCCAGCCAAAATGAGCGTCGACGTGCACTTTGTCCTGTGTCGCAAAGGCGATCTTCATGCGCTGGTCTCCTCATCAAGTTCAAGTTACGGCATGTAACACCCTTTCTCTTAAACCTAACCATGAACCGAAACATCAAGACCGCCTGATGATTGCGGCAGTCTCCAGTCGCCGGGATGAGGTTGCGAGATTCTCTCGAACATGAGATTGGCAATCTCGAAAATAAGATTCATTGTGCCGCGATAACCTATCTGGCAACGATGGGCGTTGCCGACGCGGTCAAACACAGGAAAGCCCACGCGCATCAGCGGCTTTCCGAGGCGACCGGCCATCTGCCTGCCGTGCGAATGCGTGATCAGCAGGTCGCAGGTACTCGCGCCTCGTTCCATGTCCTCCAAGTCCCCCAAGATGACTTCGCTTGCTGGCAACAGCGCATGCGATGCCGAAGCAGTGGTACTGATGCAAACAGATAGTTCCGCACCCATTTCACGGAGCAGCGAACCGATCGAAAGCAACATGTCCGGCTCCGCTCCAATCGCCACTTTGAGACCACCCGTATAAAAATGGCTGTCGAGCATCGCATCCAGTAGTTGGCTGCGCTGCCGGCGATACCGGGCCGGGACTGCACGCCCCGAAAGTTCGGCAAGGCGTTGCAAGAACCGGTCGTTCGGCTCCAGCCCCGTTAGCCGCTCGAGGATCTCGAACGGCACGCCGGCAATTGCTTCGAGCGTCTTGGCGGCGTCGCGCGTTTGCTCACCGACGCCAATTGTGAATGACGACGCCCCCGCGGCACGGATCTGATCAATCGTCGTTCCGCCCAGCGTCGTGCCACGCCACGCAGAATCAAGGTGGCCGTCGAGGGAGCCGGAAACATCTGGAAGCACAATCGGCTCCAGCCCGAATGCGCGAATAATCTCGCGAAGCTCGTCGATGTCGCCAGGCGATAGATGACTGCCCGGCACCAGATTGATCTGCTGAGGTACCGTCGGCAACGGCTTCACCAGTGTCTCGACGATCGCGGTCACAGTGCGCCTGTAGCCGTCCTCAAAGGCACCAATATAGTCCGGTGTCGATACGAAGATGAGTTCAGTATCGTCCAGTTCGCGCTTGCGTTTTCGCACCATCGCAAGGTGCCCCTGCACATCTTCGCCGTTCGTCTCAGTCAGGCCAGTCGTGCAGAGCACAATGATCTTAGGCGCCGCGCGCTTGCGAATGTTCAGCAGCGCTGTCTCAACGTTCTCGTATCCGCCGAGAATCGTGGTGACCTCGCTCATCGCCGTTGTTTGCAGCGGAATGGCTTCTTTGAAATGGCGCACCAGTAGTACGAGCGCGAACGACGTACAGCCTTGCGAGCCGTGCATTACCGGCATGCATGCATCAAGCCCCATGGCTGCATACGTCGCGCCGAGCGGTTGACTCATTCTTAGGGGATTAACGGTACAGGCTTTTTCTGACTCGACGACTATCGCCATGATATGTGCCCCACTCCGAAACTCAACTCGATACCGCCGCGCGGAAGTTCCAATCGTATGCCTCACCGTCTGCGCCCCGCGGAATCGGATTGATGTGCGCGTACGACTTAAGAATCCACTCGCGATGCACTTCCCCTTCGTCGTCCCACGGCGCAGGAATACGCACCTGCTGCCAGACTGGGTTCTGGATTGCACGGTCGATCTCCTGCACCAATTTAACAATGCCCTCGTAGCCAGCGTACGGATGGTGTCGCTCCTGATTCACGTCGAGCCACGGCATGCGCGCCTTAAGCGCGACAAACTGCGAGCGCCCGCCAGACAGCATGATGTCCGCCTTCGCATCCCGGAGCATGTTGTACATCTCGCGAGCCGTCAAATTGTCGACCATACGCGTATCATTGCCCATGATCTCCTTGATTCTTTCCTTATCCCCCTCCGTGCTCTTCTTCACACTAGTGCCGACGATCTCGAGCCCGGCCTCCTGCAGCGCCGCGACCACTGACCATGACTTCACGCCGCCCGTGATGAGCAGCACACGTTTGCCATCGAGCCGCTGCCTGTAAGGAGCAACGCGCCCCCATACGCGCGCCTCTTCTGCCTTGATCAGGTGCTCGGTGCGCACGATAAGATCGTCCGCCGCACCCTGCTCCACCAGTAGCCTCGCGACCCCGCGCAGCGCGTCGCTCGTGTCGCCAATTCCGTAGAAGGAACCCTCGAGGTATGGAATACCGTACCGCTTCTGCATATTTGTCGCAACGTTGAGCATGGACTTGGAGCACACCACCATGTTGACCTTCGCGCAGTGTGCGCTCGCGATCTCGCTGTAGCGGCCGTCTCCCGAGATGCAGGACAGGATCCGGATGCCGAGCGCCTCGAACAACGGCTTTATCTGCCACAACTCGCCCGAGAGGTTATATTCACCGATAAGATTGATATCGAATGGTGTCTTGTACGCCGGCTCGCGCGTGCCGATGACGTAATCGAGGATCGTCTCTCCTGCGAGCTTGTTGCCGAAGTTTTTGGATCCTGCGAAGCCGGGCGCATTCACCGGTATGATGGGCTTACCGAACTTTTCCGACGCGTGCTTGCATACGGCGTCTATGTCATCGCCGATCAAAGCGGTCACGCATGTCTGATAGACGAACACGGCGGGCGGATCGTACTTTTCGAAAATTTCACGCAGACTCCTGAAAAGCCGCCTCTCACCGCCGTAAATTACATCGAGTTCATTGATATCGGTTGTGAACGCGGTGCGGTAGAGAGTCGGCCCAGACGATGCCGAATGGCGGTTGTCCCAAGAGTTTCCTTCACATGCAATAGGCCCGTGCACCAAGTGTGCAACGTCGACCACGGGCTGCAATGCGATCCGCGCGCCGTCGAATGCGCATCCGCCAGCGGCCGCCCCCGGCGAAGCCTGCTTCGAACAGCCTTGCTTGCGCTCCTTTTCGCTCTTCGCCAGGTTCTTTGCGCAACCCGGTTCGTTGAAGATCTCGACAGCGCTCGTCTTTAGCCACATCGTAGATGTCCCGACAATAGAAGTCCACGACTACAGGCAAATTGCGTACCACCATCGTAGCCCACGCTAGCGGTCATAGCGGCGCTATGCCGACGCCGGATTTGTCGTCCTTGTTACCTGCGTTGAAGAAGTTGAACCAATCACTACAGTGATGCGACAGGCAAGAACCTGCCGGTAGTCTTCTCGCCCAGTCTCTCCAAATGCATCCGCGCAGCCGCCGCGGCCGTCAGAAGCGGCGCAGCTTGATCCCGTGTTTACGCAGTGCGTAGCCGATCTGCCGCGGCGTGATATGTAGGAGTCGTGCGGCCTTCGCTTGCACCCATCCACAGCGCTCCATTGCCCACACAAGCTGTTCCCGCTCGCTCCCCGGCATGTCGCTACCGTTTGGCGTCTCGAAGCTACCCCCATTCCAATCACCGGCACTTACGCTCGCCAGGGCATTCGGCACTTCACTGTTTGTAGCGTCCAACGTGCGGGCAGCACGCACAGCGTCTTCTCGTTCGATGTAATGTAGTCCTTTGGTGAGGCACCGGCCTCTCTCACACAGAAAGGAAAATCGATCTATCGTGTCGTGATCCGCCATGGTCGCGGTACGCTCAACGCAATTTTCCAGCTCACGCACATTGCCAGGCCAGTAGCAGCTGGAAAGAACCCGAAACGCTTGTTCATTGAAATGCAAAGATCGACGATTGTCGCGGTTAAAGCGATCCAGAAAGTGCTGCGCCATTGCCGGAATGTCCTCACGGCGTTCGCGCAGCGGCGGCAAAAGGATACTCACGACGTTGATGCGGTAGTATAGATCCGCACGAAATTCCCCCGCCTTCACCATTTGTTCGAGGTTGCGGTTCGTGGCAACGATCAGCCTCACGTCGACTCTTACCGGAGTGGTGCCACCCACCCGTTCGAACTCTCGTTCCTGCAAAACTCGCAACAATTTGGCTTGGAACGAAGGCGAGATGTCGCCGATCTCGTCGAGGAAAAGTGTCCCGCCGTGTGCTAGTTCAAAACGCCCTTTGCGTTGATACTGCGCACCGGTAAACGCTCCCTTCTCATGGCCGAACAATTCGCTTTCTAGCAGTGTTTCAGTGAGCGCCGCACAGTTCACTGATATGAACGGCTGGTCCTTGCGGGGCGATAACCCATAAATCGCGCGCGCGATCAGCTCCTTTCCCGTTCCGCTCTCGCCGCGCAAAAGCACCGTCGTCCGCGCGGGCGCTACTTGATGAACTTGCGAAAAGACGCGTTGCATAGGGGCAGATTCTCCGAGCACATTGTCGATCCGATACGAAGTCTGGTCTGCGTTGACCGCTCGTCTCATCTCCTGTCGCGCGGTTTGGTGCATCTGCCCCGACGCACGATCAAGCAGAAGTGCCTGGCCCATCGGCGCCGCGACGACCTTCATGAGTTGGAGGTCGCTAGCAAAGGCGCGCTGTCCGTCCGTGTTCTCGCAGAACGCAACGAGTACGCCGAGCGGCCGCCCTTCATACCTGATCGGCGCCCCGAGCAGTGCCACATGCTCACCTTCCAATTCGTCGAACATATCGATGCTGTTCACGAAGAGTGGTTCATCACGCAGTCTCGCCACCACCACGGCCGAGTCGTTTGTGTGTATTCGCCCCAATACCCCGTCATTGGGCAGGAAACGCAGACGTTCACGCCAGCCCGCTGACAACCCCGTGCCACACAGCCCGCCCAGATGGCCGTCTGGGTCAGCGACCGCAATAAACGCGGAGCGCCATCCACACGCATATGAGAGGTAATGCAAAGATCTCTCCAACGTTCTTTCGGTATCTCGTGACGAGGTCAACGTCTTTACTACTTCGTAGACCACATCAAAATTGAGATGACTCTCATTGACATCGAGATGCGACATAGGTCTGAACTCCGGAAATTGCACGTTAGCGCCGCGGGACCCGAGTCCCAACACAATGAATGACGGCGCTACATTTGCGCAAGCCACGGCGAATTCTTGCCGCAACGGGCACGAAAGCCGACAAAGCAGACAGAGACGACACAATCGCAGTCGCGGTGTCAGAAATACGACAAAAACACGAGGTATCTTTGTGCGCAGATGGTATGCTACCGGAAAAAAGCGTAGGTTTTACGACAAATTTAGATTTGTGCGGCAGTCTATGTTTATAGGTATGAGTCGCACTTGATTTGTGGGGAAATAGCATGACTGCGCGTGAATTAGAAAATACGCTTCACGTAGCGTTAATGCTGGATTCAAAAGACAGGACGTTATCGTCTGAACCTCCTTTTGGCGCGCCGAAGTTCGGCCCTTCGACGCGTTTGCCTCAGAGGCTCATTAGTTTGAAGCACGCAATGGCAAGCCTGCTGACGCTCCGTCGTGTGCACCGTCTCCAAGAGTACTCAGTTGCAGCGAACGAAAGAGAAAACGCTGAAGTGCGTTGGCCGCAGACGAGCGGTCTTCTAATCGCCCAGGACTAAAGAGACCGAATTCCGCCACCGGCGGCAGCGGCAACCCTACTGCGCTGGGATCGATCGCACGCATCGTATCACGGCGCACCTGCCAATCCAGAAGTAGCGCAACGCCGAGCCCAGCTTCAACGGCTGACTGAACCGCAGAGAGGCTCGTGCTTTTGCAGGCAACGCGCCAAGCGATACCTGCTTCAATCAACGTGGCAAAATAGCTCTCCTGCCACCTGCATGCACCGGCGAATGCAACAATCGACAGCGGACCGTCTCCGAGATCATCATTGCGCGTGCGCGCAGCCGCCCAGCGAAGGGGATGTCGCCAGGTGACTAGCGGTTCCGCGGGGATCTGGGCTGGATCACCAATCGCGAAATCGAGTGTGTTGCTCATGAGCCGCTGCGATAAGGCCGGACTCGCATCAACGACGATCTCCAGGGCTACATCAGGAAACAACGTCGAAAATTGCCGCAGTGCATGGCGGAGGTGACTCATTGCGATGTCCTCGGGAAGTCCAATTTTCACGGTACCCACAACTTCACCCGAAGTAAGGGCGGAACGCGCCGCAAGGCCAATTTCGAGCAGCTTGTGTGCATACGGCAACAGAACATTGCCCGCAGAGGTCGGCTTCACGCCGCGCGGTGAACGCTCAAGGAGGCGCTGGCCGACTTCGTCTTCGAGCCGCCGAAGGGCCATGCTGACGGCAGCCTGTGTACGATGCAGCTCCATGGCAGCATTGCTCACACTGCCGGCTTCCACTACCGTCACGAACGTACGCAGTAGTGCGCTGTCGAGATCGCGAATCATCAATTTCCCTCATGTAAACATAAACATTATCAGCTTATACCACGCATACCGCTGCAGTTAGTATCCTTCCGTCGCCCACGTCGAGAAGCATGGGTGAGCAAAAAAACGAATGAGAATGAAGCCTAGATACCTGTTGCAAAAAGCATTCGCTGTGTTTAAGCAAACGATTGGGTCAGTTGTCGGTTGACAGCAATCATTTCGATGCGATGGCGTTTGCCAAAGCAGACCGCTCTGCAAGGAGTGACCCAATTTGAGGCCGCCCGTGAGCGGTCGGCCTTCAACGCCCTCTCGTTGCATGGCGACCGGTGCGCTGCTTCGAGGCAAAGCGTGGGACTTTCGCAATCCGAGGGAACCACCATTGCTTCGTGCGACGAGCAGTTCGTGTCTCCGGTTCATTCGCCGCCGACCCGCAACCCAGCGCGCCGCGTTCGCTCCTTCTCATCTTATCTGGAGATCACATGAATACACCCAACGATCGGGTTCGCTTCGAGGAGCTTGCCAAGCACGCCATGGACCAGGCACTCGCAATTTCGCCGGAAACCGCTTCGTTCCACTGCGGCGACTGGATCGACAGTGAGTACTATCGCCGCCATCTCGTCGAAACCGTGTTGCGCATCCGGCTCAATAACGAGGTGGGCGCATTCGCGCTTTACAAAATAGGCTGCCAGGATAACTCGCTCGCGCAGATGCTGGCGCAGCACCTCGCACAAGAATATGGGCAAGAATGCCTTCTTCTGCATGACCTCGAGAGGTTCGGCCTGACTGCAGCAAGCGTGGACAGCATTAGACCATTCAATAGCACAGACAAGCTAATCGGATATCTCTACCTCAGCATTGTCCGCGACGGCCCGCTCCCTACGATGCTCTTGAACTGGTTGCAGGCATGGTATTCGGGCCGCTACAACAAGGTCATCGCGGAATCAGCCGCGCGCGCATTCGGGCACGATCACGTAAAGGGTACACTCCGCCACATTGAGTACGCCGAATCGCGCAGCCTGGAAGACTCCACATGGATCGCTCTGAAGCTCGCGATCGGCGGCTGGGGCGGAATGGGGAAAGCAGAAATCTATTTGAACAACTTTGTCGAAATGATTCACGAGTATTTCGAAGAGTTGCGTGTGACGACCCTACCCCGGCCGGAAACCGGCACTGAACAGGCAGCGATCAAATGACCGCCATCATCGTGATTGAGCCGCGCGCGTCCGGGACCGCACTTGTCGCCTCAGCTGTGCGCCTTGGCGTGGCCACCCACGTGTTTTCGGCCAACGGCGATGAGCCCCCCCTGTCACGCGAACCGCAGGCCGCTGCGGTGTCGTACACGATGGTGGACACTGCCTCGCCGAACGCCGTGGCGGTCGCCGCATGCGCCATCGGCGTCGATGCGATCGTACCCGGTTGCGAATACGCAACAGGCGTAGCAGCTGAATCAGCTGCGCTCCTTGGTCTTCCACATTTGCAGCCGGAAGCGGCAGCACTCACGCGTGATAAATACCGCAGCCGCATGCATCTCGCCGCCGCCGGACTGGCGGTTCCTGTGTTCGCCCTCATCGCACATCGTTGCGACGTCATGACAGCCGCTTTACACGTAGGTTTTCCAGCCGTCCTTAAGCCTGTCCGCGGCGGCATGCATGTGACGTACGTCAATTCTCTTTCCCAGTTGCAACTTGCGGTCGAGTGCGCCATGCATCACGGCGTTGTCGATATAGGCCACAAGACCGGCAACGTGTTGCTCCTTGAGCAGTATCTGGAGGGCCCAGAGTACTGCATCGAAGGCTACATCAGCAGCCAGTACGGACCCCGCGTCGTCGCAGTAACCGAAAATCTTTTGGGCGCAGAGCAGAATCTCGCAAAATTGGGCCACTTTGTCGAAGCCTCTTTGAGCGCGGACCAAGGAGCCGCGCTCGTCAATTACGTCGAGCACACCGCGGCGCAGATCGGACTGACCCTCGGTGTTTTCCACGCCAAAGCGCGCATAACACGCGACGGTCCTGTGCTGATCAAGATCGCGGGGTGCCTCGGAGGTGATCGCATCTATCGGCTGATCGAACTCAGCAGGTCAATCTCTCTGCCGGACATAGCGATACGCAGCCACCTCGGCGATCCTGAGCCAGCCCCCGACGCCGATGCAAAACCTGCCCTGTGTGTCAGCGGCGTACGGTTCTTCGCACCGGTAGGCGACGCGGCCGCCGTCGAACGCGTTCGCGCCATACCAAGTTTCCAGGAGGTGGGGGTCCATTCTCATATCGGCGGCTCAGTCCCGCAACGAGCGGCGACGAGCGGCCGTGTCGGCCATGTGTTGTTCATCGCGCCTGATCGCCCGACCCTTGATTTGCGTCTTGCCGAAGCGCTGAGAGCGCTCGGATCCCGCCGCGCCTGTAACGATATCTGAACGGTTTGCCCTTCATGACAACCAACAACCACGCCCCGCGTCGCCGCATAGTCGTGCTTAACCGTTGGTCCGACGGCTTTGCCGCTTACCATCGCTACATCGATCATGCGACGAATAACGTCGCTTACATCTGCACGCCGAACGGCGCGGCTGCGCTCGACACCTCTCAAACCGCGCATGTCGAAGAGCTATCAGACATCCTTGATGAAGATGCGCTGCATAAGGCCATGAGCTCCTGTCAAGCGGCGCTCGGCGGCATCGACAGGCTGATCGCATTGTCCGAATTCGACCTTCTGAAGGCCGCGCGACTGCGCAATTCGTTCAATATTCCTGGCGCTCTTCCAGATACCGTCGTCCGCTTTCGTGACAAGACCGCTATGAAGCATACCGTTGCTGCCGCGGGCCTGCGTGTGCCACGCGTTGCAGCGTTGGAAGATCTGGCCTTTGCGAAAGCAAATTCGTCCCCTGTGATGCGCTTTCCGATCATCGTAAAGCCACGTACCGGCGCGGGAGGCCTAGACGTACCGCGCATCGACACCCGTGCGCGGTTGGATATGTTGTGGCCGACACTACCGCTGGTTGAGTACGAGTGCGAGGAGTACATCGAAGGGCCCGTCTATCACGTTGACGGTTTCGTGCGAGACGACACATGGGTAATTGCGCGCGCGTCCCGCTACATCAACAACCGTCTTCAGTTTGCACAAGGAAAACCCCTAGGCTCGGTGATGCTCGACCCGGGGCCGCTCAATGATGCGGTGCTTGAATTCGCGGCGGCATGCCTGAAAGCGCTCGCCTTGAGTAATGGACCGTTTCATCTCGAGATAATCGGAGCTTGCGACGGATTCTATTTTCTGGAAGTCGGTGCCCGTGTCGGCAGCGGGGAAATTCCCTTTCTTTTCCATGAATTGTACGGCGTTGACCTCTTCGACCTCTGGGTCACTCACCAATCAGGTGACGAAGCGCGGTTCGCTGCACGGGCGCAGGCGGCGTTAATCGCGTCAACCTCGATCACACGCGGTGGATTTCTGATGCTGCCCGAGCCAGTCGGCAAGATATTCGTCGACGCGCAATTGCCGAACGCTATCCCGGGGCTTTACGAAGCTGTCTTCCCGGCGAGACGTCACTTGTTCAGTGGTTCCAGCCACTCGGGCAACATCCTCGCACGCTTCCGCTATCGCGGCGCATCGGAGGAAGAAGTCGACAGGGCAATTCGCGCGACGTTGCGCGATTTCCGCTACACGCTGGCGGAGAGTGTGGGCTCGCCGAATAGCAGTACACATGACATCACGCTAAGCAAGACTTTGCGCCTCCTCCAGCAATAGCTCGCGCATCCAGATACTTGCAGGATCACCGTTATGCAGCGCAGGCCATTGGATAGCCTCAGTAAAAGTGGATAGCGGAAGCGGTACTTCGGCGATCCGCAGAGGAGAGGCTTCCCCGAGATGCCTAGCAAGCCTCAAAGGGATCGTCGCAATGCGACGGGTACCCGTTAGCACCGACGGAATGAGGTGAAAGGTCGGGACGACGACCTCTTCGCGCCGTTTGAGACCGAGATCCAGTAGGAAAAACTCTTCGATCGAAGGCCTGCGTGCCCGCCCGAACCTCACCGTCACGTGTCCCATGGACATATACCGGTCGAGCGGAAGCTGCTCCGACAACTGCTTGTTGGCAGGACAGCCGACACACACAAGCTTCTCGTCGAAGAGCGGCGCTTTCGGGTGAGTATCCGGCAGGAATAGATCGGGCAGAATCAAAAAATCGGCGTCGCCACGCCGCAGCAAATCCCCAGGCTCGTCATCTGGGAAAAGCAATTCGAAACTGACCGCGGGAGCTTCGCGTGCAACGCGCTTAATGACCTTCTGGAAATAGACGAGCGTCATGAAATCAGATAGGCAGACCCTGAACCGGCGATCCGACTTGGCCGGCTGGAAAACGTCGCGCGAGATGATGGAAAGCTGGATATGCGATAGAGCCTCCCGCACCGGTCCGGCAAGCTCTATCGCTCGTGATGTGGGCACGAATTCTCGGCCTCTCATCACGAAGAGGTCGTCGCGAAAATAGTCTCGCAACCGCGACACCGCTGCGCTCATGGCAGGCTGACTCAAATTGATGTCGCGTGCCGCAAGCGTGACGTTACGCTTCGCCATCAATGCGTCCAACGCGACGAGAAGATTCAGATCGAGGCCTTTGAAGCGCATCTTTAATTATCCGCGTTATGGATGACACATATCGAAACAATCGATTGTACAAATTTATTGAGGCACCGCAAAGTTACGGCAATTCACCTTGACATGCAAGTCATTAATATGAGCATTCCTGTCGTTCTACTGAACGACACTCGACATCAATTCCCAGATATTGATCTGCTACGCCGCATTTCGCGTTGCGATTGGGGATGGTTCCAGGGTAGACGGTGACTCATCAAAAGATGAGTGAAAGACCATGAGAAGACTCAGCGATTGTGAAATGCCCCAATTTATTGCAGAAGTGTTAAACGAGCGTAAACGTAACGCTGAGCGTAAGGTTTACCTTACCTTTGACGACGGACCACACCCGATATGGACGCCGAAAGTACTAGATCTGCTGGCGCGGCAAGAGGTACCGGCAACCTTCTGCGTACTCGGTGCCTACGCGGCTGAGCATCCGGAACTTATCCGGCGCATGGTTTCCGAAGGCCACGATGTCGCGAATCACAGTCTCTCCCATCGGGATTTGTCGAAATGTGAGCCAGATCAGATACGGCACGAGATAGCAGAAGCGAACGCGCTTATTCAGCGTGCTTGCCCAGCGGCAGCGGTGCGATATATGCGTGCGCCATATGGAAAATGGACGAACGACGTTATCGCCGAATCCATGAAATCGGGACTAATGCCACTCCACTGGTCGGTAGATCCACGAGACTGGTCCCGTCCGGGTGCCGAGGCGATTGTCGATTCCGTATTGGCATCAGTGCTGCCCGGCTCGATCGTACTGCTGCACGACGGGGCTCCTCCCGAAGAGTGCGACTTGCATGATTGCGATGCTTCGCGCGCGCAGACTGTCATTGCACTATCGCGCCTGATTCCGGGATTGAAGGAAAGGGGCTTCGTCATCGGTTCACTTCCGTAAGTTCAACAGAAAATCTCGCTTTACGAGTATCTCAGACCCCACGCTGGTCGACAAGTAGACGATATGCTCCACTAGAGACGTTTCACCAATAGCTTCAAGTATGCGCGTGATCCGCGCGCGGACGATCATGGATAGAACTAAGGAAATACTGACCCAGAAGCAGGCATTGGCTGATCTGACTTTCAGCCGACACCGATGGAAGCGTCTTGGACGACCTCGCTACCATGAAGTGCGTTACTGGAAATTTCTCTCGTACGCCATAACAGCGTCTTTCCTGCCCCATGAAGAAACGCCAACTCTACAGGCACGAGAATAATTGCCCCTCGAATCATGCATGAACCTGGATGGTATTACCGCGCCTGAGTCCCGCGCGATCGCTCACGGCAGGCCTGTACTGAGAATCCCAACGTCTCCTAGCACACTGACCCGATGAACATTCCTGCCGCAATCAACACGACATCTGTCCTATTATACGCGTCACTTTCGGCCATCTATAAAAGCGCGCAGGTTCTTCACACTCTACCGACTAGCGGCCCACCTGCGTGCATCAAGGTATTCGACATAGAGTATTTGCCAGACATCGACGTCATCGTCCCGTGCTTTAACGAAAACCCCGAAACGCTGCGGGCGTGTCTCGACTCGATCGGCGCCCAGGATTACGCGGGCGCCATCAAGGTTCATGTGGTCGATGACGGATCCGCCAACCGCGATGCGTTGAACGTGGTGTATCGGGAGCACGAGCATGATCCGCGATTCAAGGTCCTGCTTCTTCCACAGAATGTGGGAAAGCGTAAAGCGCAAATCGCCGCGATACGTTCTTCGACCTCAGAACTCATACTTAACGTAGACTCGGACACCACTCTGGCGCCGGACGCAGTAAAGAAACTCGTGCTGACAATGAGCGACCCATCGGTCGGTGCAGCCATGGGTCAATTGGTAGCCAGCAATCGCAGCGACACGTGGCTGACCCGCCTGATCGATATGGAATACTGGCTTGCGTGCAACGAGGAGCGCGCGGCGCAAGCGCGCTTTGGCGCTGTGATGTGCTGCTGCGGACCGTGTGCAATATACCGGCGCACAGCGCTTCTGCTGCTGCTGGACCAGTACGAAACGCAAATGTTCCGGGGCAAGCGCAGCGATTTCGGCGAAGACCGCCATCTGACAATTCTCATGCTCGCGGCGGGCTATCGAACGGAATACGTTCGAGATGCAGTCGCCGCGACCGTGGTTCCAGATAAGCTGCGACCATACCTGCGCCAGCAATTACGCTGGGCGCGCAGTACCTATCGCGACACGCTGCTCGCTCTTCGCCTTTTGCCTCGTCTTGACCGCTATCTAACTCTTGATGTGGTAGCGCAGAACATTGGCTCTCTGCTGCTCGCCATTTCAATGATCTCCGGCTTTCTGCAGATCGCGCTCACAGCCACTGCTCCTTGGCAGGCATGCGTCGTTATTGCTTCAATGACGATGGTCCGCTGCTCCGTTGCTGCCATTCGCGCTCGCGAGCTTCGATTTCTCGGATTTTCAGTGCACACACTCATAAATATTTTGCTCCTGCTTCCTGTAAAGGCATACGCTTTATGTACATTGGACAACAGTGACTGGCTTTCCCGCAATTCTGCCGTCCACGACAGCGACGAGCACCATGTTCCCAAAAGCGAGTAAGGCGTAGCCTCGCGCGCGCTACGGAATCTTCCTAAAACAGTGGTCTGTATACTTTTCTGGCTCCATGTCTAATGCAGCGATCACCTTCTCCAGTGTAAGGAAATCTTATGGCGGTAAGCTTGCCGTCGACGGATTGTCCTTCCGTGTAGAGCCCGGCGAGTGCTTCGGTCTGCTCGGGCCTAATGGTGCCGGCAAAAGCACTACCACGCGAATGGTGCTGGGTATGGCGCTGCCTGACGCAGGCGTGATTACCGTCCTCGGAGAACCGGTGCCAGCGCGGGCACGCCTGGCGCGCAGGCGCATTGGTGTCGTTCCGCAATTCGACAACTTGGAGCCAGGTTTTAGTGTGAGCGAGAACCTGAAGCTCTTCGGGCGCTACTTTGGGATGAGCACAGGCGAAATCGAGGCGGCGGTTCCATCCTTGCTGCAGTTCGCACGTCTCGAGGACAGGGCTCACGCACGCGTCACAGAGTTATCGGGTGGGATGAAGCGCCGCCTAACCATTGCACGCGCGCTCATCAACGATCCGCAACTTATTGTCATGGACGAACCGGCAACCGGGCTAGATCCGCATGCGCGCCACCTCATCTGGGATCGTTTGCGCTGTTTACTCGCACGCGGTAAAACAATTCTTCTCACTACTCATTTCATGGAAGAGGCAGAGCGATTGTGCGATCGGCTATGTGTAATCGACAGGGGACGCAGCATTGCTGAGGGTGCACCTGATGCATTAATCCAGGAGCAGATTGGAAGTCACGTTCTCGAGATATACGGCGGCAACCCACATGAACTCAAAGCGCTGCTGATGCCGTTTGCGCAGCGTACAGAGGTCAGCGGTGATGCACTGTTCTGCTACACGGCGGATCCACAACAGGTGTGCGCGCGACTGCGTGAGCGTAAAGGTCTGCGTATTGTGCAGCGTCCCGCGAACCTGGAGGACGTTTTTCTTCGGCTGACCGGACGAGAAATGAAGGATTGATAATGCGCGAAGTGTTTATGATTACCCTACCCGGCAACGCCTGGAACTGGCGCACAATATGGTGGCGCAATTATCTGGCGTGGAGAAAAGCGGCACTTATCTCCCTTCTCGGCAACCTGGCTGACCCGATGATGTACTTGTTCGGTCTCGGCTTCGGCGTCGGAATAATGATAGGTCATATCGATGGCACTCCTTACATTGCATTCCTGGCGGCTGGAATGGTTGCGACAAGCGCCATGACCTCAGCGACTTTCGAAACGATTTACGCTGCCTTCGCTCGCATGCAAGTTCAGCGCATGTGGGAAGCCGTGCTCTGCACCCAACTGACGATTGGCGATGTCATTCTTGGCGAATTGGCATGGGCCGCTACAAAAGCCCTTCTCGCGGGCTCCGCCGTGATGGTAGTTGCGGCGACGCTTGGTTATGCGGCGTTTTCGAGCATCGTATCTGTGATCCCTGTTGTTTTTCTAACTGGCCTCGCTTTCGCGAGCGTGGCAATGGTACTCGTTGCGATCGTGCCGAGTTATGACTATTTCGTTTTCTACCAGACGCTTGTGCTTACGCCCATGTTGTTCCTGAGTGGTGTCGTCTTCCCTGTGGGCCAACTGCCCGGCGCGCTTCAATACCTTGCACAGTTCCTGCCGCTTGCCCACTCCGTTGAATTGATCCGTCCGGCGATGCTTGCACGTCCGGTCGGCGGCATGGGGCTGCATCTGGGCGTGCTTTGTGTCTACACAATACTGCCGTTCTTCCTGTCTGCGACACTGGTCCGCCACCGGCTGATGTCTTGATGCCAACGGCGTTGCGCCTCAGCAGCAGTCTTGTGACAAGCGTCGGACTGGGGCTACATCCGAACCACCGCTTTCAACCTAATGAAATCCACGCCATGACCCACTTCATGCCGAAAACTCAGCCATTCGTGATTCTAGGGATGCCCAGAACCGGCACTCACTATCTGGAAGAACTGCTGAATGCTCATCCGAGCGTCTTGAGCAATGGCGAGTTGCTCAACACCTACGACACCAATTGGCCTGATACCAACCGGCTTAGGTGCAGCAATCTGGAACTTCTCGAACTTGCCTATCTTCGCTATCCGGTCCAAAAGGGAAAGGCGCACGCCACGCATATCGGTTGCAAGATCAATCAGCCGCAATTTCTGGAACGCCCCGGATTCTTTGAGGAATTGGCACGGTGGCCATGCCTGAAGGCGATGCTTGTAGTCCGCAGGAATACGCTGGAATCGCTGCGATCCCTGGTGCAAGCGAGACAAAGTGGTGAATGGCTGAAGTACGGTTCGGACAATGGATCAGCTCCGCCTCCTCAGGTCGCGTTGACCATTGAATTATGCGAAGCCTACTTCAAAGCTGCAGACGATTTTCATCGTCAAGTCGTCGACTCGTTCGCGCCAGAGAATCTGCTTTCAATAGACTATGAAAACCTCCTCGATGACCCCGCCGGATGCATGGAAGCGGTACAGACGTACCTTGAGACTTCCGTGCATCCCTGCTCTCACAGGACGGCTCTTCAAAGGCAGGAAGTACGGCCTCTGGAGCAAACCGTACTCAACTTCGACGAGTTGAAATGTCACTTCGGTGGCGGGAAGCATGAGAGATTTTTTGAAACAGCGAGGGATGGACTTTCCCGTGATGGCATGATCCATGTTCGCCCATGTTCATTTCCATAGAAGCAGCACCTAATCTATCCTTCAAACAAGTCTGCTATCTAAAGACTAATTTTACGATTTTGCGTTCCCTACTAGCGCAACATCCCCGAATGCGAGGCTTCTCCCTCCTGGGTAATCGAACGCCACGGGTTGCGCGTAAACGCAATTGAACAAGGTAACTTTCCATGTCCTCAAAGGTGCAGTGGAAACTGTGCTGGGAAAATGAACTCCAGCTTTCCGATCATCTCGAATTGGCCCAGTTTTTCCGGACGACGTATGGCCCAACCGGACCGTTCAATGCTAAGCCGTTCGATGGCGGTCGAAGTTGGGCCGGGGCGAGGCCCGAACTCCGTGCCATTGCCTACGATTCGCAGGGTGTGGCGGCGCACATGGGTTCGTTGCGCCGCTTCATCAAGGTTGGCGAAACCGATGTGCTGGTGGCGGAACTGGGTCTGTATGGAGTGCGGCCAGACCTAGAGGGGCTCGGAATTAGCCAATCCATTCGCGCGATGTATCCTGTATTGCAGGAGCTTCGCGTGCCATTCGCATTCGGCTCCGTCCGCCATGCTTTGAAGAACCACTTCACCAGGTTATGTCGACATGGAATGGGAACGATCATTCCGGGAGTTCGCGTCCGTTCAACGCTTCCCAACGTTCACCTCGATTTGCCGGCAACACGTGTTGAAGATGTACTGGCGGTGATTTTGCCAATTGATAGAGCTATGAGTGAGTGGCCGCACGGGACTGAAATCGAACGCAATGGCCCTGAGCTATGACTCGCCTGCTCTGCACCGGACATGCGATCAGCGGCTCGATTTGTCCTGCAACGAGGTTTGAACGCACACTCTCAGGTAAGCCAAATTGAAAACCGTAACGCATTTTGACTTGTTGCGACGGGAGTTGGACGCGGACGACCCGTGGCAACTGGACAGTAGTCCGTTCGAGCATGAGCGTCATATGCACATGCTTCGATTATCGCTCTCTAAAGGCCCCGTTGCCCATGCCCTTGAGGTTGGTTGTGCGGGGGGCGCGTTCACAGAAAAATTGGCGCCATACTGTGAGCGGCTCACCGTGATGGATGTGATGCCACAAGCGCTTGCGAGAACACGCAAGCGCTTGAATTCCCCGCCGAACGTGAACTGGATCGTTGCAGATGTCCAGCACTTTTCCAGCACAGAGCGATTCGAACTGATCGTAGTCGCCGAGGTTTTCTACTATCTCGCCGACATCGCCGAAGTGCGAGATGCTATCTGCAATCTGGCATGCGTACTCGCGCCTGACGGCCAGTTGATATTCGGTTCAGCACGTGACGCCAATTGTCGACGCTGGGGACATATTGCTGGTGCTGAAACGGTGCTGAAGATGCTAAACGAACGGTTCACCGAGATTGAGCGAGTCGAGTGCGTCGGCCAGTCGTCCAATGAGGATTGCCTGCTCGCACGCTTCCAGAACGCAGTGCATTTTTCCCATCAATCAGATTTCCCTCGCTAGGGTGAAAGATACCATGCTCATCTGTGGCCTCAAGCTGACACACGACGGAGCAATCGCCGTTGTCGAAGATGGAAAGCTCCTTTTTTGCATCGAACAGGAGAAGCGGGACAACAATCCGAGATATCACGATATACGGAACCTCGATGCAATTGAAACCGCATTAGCCGAGCACGGTCTACGGACAGACGACATCGACGAATTTGTGATCGACGGCTGGGACGGCGAAGTGACGTCGCAGTTTCAGGTGCTGAGCGGCCCCACCTCAATCGTCCTCGAGGGTGCCCCCTATACGGAACGAAAACCCGGCGATCTTCTGGCTTCGGTCGACGGCACTGGGCTGCTGATCGGCGGCAAGTCATATCGGTACAGGAGCTACCCTCACGTGTCCGGCCATGTCGCTGCCGCATACTGCACGAGTCCGTTCGCCCAACTTGGGCAACCCGCGTTATGCCTGGTGTGGGATGGCGGCATGGTGCCACGGTTGTACCATGTAGGACGCGACGACGTGCGGCTCATTGACCAGCTGTTCCCCATCATCGGTCAAATGTATGCGGCGGCCGGACATCATTTCGGGCCGTACGCAAAGGCGGCGGGTGCTGAGTGGGACCTGGGAGTGGCCGGCAAGCTAATGGCATACATCGCGCTGGGGTCAGTCGACGAAGACATCGTTGCTATATTTCGTCATCTTTACCTGGAACGCTTCGCAGGCGACACAGAACTCGCGCGAAACTATCGCCAAAATCTACACCTTCCGAGTACATCGCTCGCAGCGATACGCGATTTCTTCCACGCATGCGTGCCGGAGCTGCAGGCTAAGCCTCCCGAAGACGTACTCGCCTCTTTCCATACTTTCCTTGAACGCCTACTCGTCCGCGAAATGGAGAATGCCCTGCGGCGCCATTGTATTCCTGGGCCGCGCAACCTGTGCGTATCCGGCGGATGCGGACTCAATATCAAATGGAACAGTGCATTACGCACTAGTGGTTTGTTCGATGCTACCTGGATTCCGCCCTTTCCGAACGACAGCGGTTCGGCGATCGGTACCGCATGCTGCGCGATAGCCGCGAACGAGGGCTTCATGCCGTTAGAGTGGTCGGTATATAGCGGCCCCGCAATGAAAACGGGCATCCGAGTGCCCGGCTGGTCTGTGTCGCCTTGTTCCTTAGCTGAACTTGCACATATTCTCGCCGAAAATAGACCCGTCGTTTTTCTTGCCGGACGCGCCGAGCTGGGCCCACGAGCACTTGGGGCGAGAAGTATTCTCGCCGCTGCGACTTCGCCGAGCATGAAGGCTCTTCTCAACGATGTCAAGCATCGGGAATATTTCCGTCCTGTGGCACCCATATGTCTTGAAGACCGGGCGCCTGCTGTATTTCTCCCCGGCACTCCAGACCCCTACATGCTGTTCGATCATCAAACATGCGACGAATGGCGGGACAAGATACCTGCCGTCGTGCATCTCGACGGTTCTGCGCGATTGCAGACCATTGCAAGGTCATCCGAACACCCTGTTGCGCAGCTGCTAATCGAATATGAGAAGCTCACAGGCCTTCCCTTGCTGTGCAACACCAGCGCCAACCACTTGGGACGAGGCTTTTTTCCCGATGCTGCGTCGGCGTGTGAATGGGGACGTGTCGAACACGTTTGGTGCAATGGTCTTCTATTTACCAAGACATGCAGAAACGAGATTTTGGCGTCAGTCGATGAGTCGGTATCTTTTGGGCTCGCATGAATTTGGATCTTCACCGCAATGCCGCAACAAGTGAGCGCTAGCTCATACCCCGACTGGACCGATCTAAGTAGGCAAGTATGGCGAATGAGCCTTCCACTTCAGAGTTGTATGCGCACGGCTTCCGGGTTCCCCCGGAGGCAAGAGCACGCTTGCTTCGGCAAACGCCGGCCATTCTCTGGTTTACCGGCCTATCAGCCGCGGGAAAGTCGGCTATTGCTGACACCGTGGAGGCGCGTCTCCATACAGCTGGCCGACTCACCTACATTCTTGACGGCGACTCCGTCAGGCTAGGTCTATGCAAAGACCTTGGCTTTACCGATGCAGACCGTCACGAGAACGTACGGCGCGTCGCGGAGGTCGCAAAATTAATGGCCGACGCCGGCATCGTAGTTTTGGTATGCCTCATCTCGCCGTTCCGCCGCGATAGGGAACTCGCCCGCTCTACGGCGGGCCGCCGTAATTTCGCCGAAATCCATGTCCACGCGAGTTTAGCCGCGGCGGAGGCCCGTGACCCGAAAGGGTTGTATCGGCTGGCAAGGCGCGGCGCAATCCAGCGCTTCACCGGCATCGACTCCCCGTATGAGGAGCCGACGGATCCGGACGTCTTCATTGACACATGTTGCAAGTCCATCGACGAAGGTGCCGATATGGTCCTGAATTGGCTCCACAGTTCTGACCGTTGCCATCATTCGTGATTGCATACACGCTTCGCAGCAACACCGTTGAAACTGGGGGAGTTCTGCATCCGACAATTGAGAACACTCATCGCTCGCAAGCCAGGTAGATAGATGAATGACGAGGTCCATTGCAGCTCCGGTCGTGCACGTTTGCATCCGCAATCGTGCGCGGTAGCTTTTCACTGCACAACAGGCCGAGTTGTCACGCGTGCCGCAGTAATCGCTGTAGTGTTTCCACTGCTCGGCTCGCTGACCGGCTGCACGGTCGGCCCCGAATACCACACGCCAGCGCCGCCCGCGATTCAGCATTACACAGCAACGCCTTTACCTGATCGCACGGCTTCGTCGCAGGGCGAAGCGGGTCTCGAGCAGCGGTTTGCGGCCGGCGGCGACCTGCCCGCTCAATGGTGGACGCTCTATCACTGCGAGCCGCTCAACACGCTGATAAGCGAAGCACTTAAAAATAGCCCAACGATCGCAGCAGCCAGTTCCGCGCTACGCCAGGCCGCCGAGAATCTGAGCGCACAAGCAGGCAGCGCACTCTACCCCTCTGTCGATATCAAGCTCAACGCGATACGTGAGAAGCTGAACGGCGCGACGTTGGGGCAGCCCAACGTCAACAAAATACTGACTCTATACAACACATCAGTAAGTGTTTCGTATGATCTGGATCTGTCTGGTGGAGTTCGGCGCGAGCTCGAATCGCTGGGCGCGCAGGTCGATTTTGAGCGCTTTCAGCTGCAAGGCGCCTACCTAGCACTGTCGGCAAACATCGTCACGACTGCCGTCAAGGAAGCGTCGCTGCGTGAGCAGATCAGCGCGACCGAGAACATCGTAGCCGACGGGGAGACGCAGCTTGGCGTTTTGCGCAAGCAATTCGAGTTCGGCGGTGTGGACCGGATTGCCGTGCTCTCGCAAGAGACGTTAGTCGCGCAAACACGGGCGACGCTACCGCTGCTGCGGCAGTCGCTCGATCGGACTCGACACCAGCTTGCGGTGCTTTCGGGCAGATTACCGAGCGAAACAGGTGTGTCCGAATTCACGATGTCGATGTTCACGCTACCGCAGACCTTGCCGGTCAGTCTGCCTTCCTCGCTGGTCCGGCAGCGGCCGGATATTTTGGCCGCTGATGCCGTGCTGCACCAGGCGAGCGCCGAGGTCGGCGTCGCCACGGCAAACCTCTATCCACAACTCATGCTCTCCGCGAATTACGGCCCGCAGTCTTTAACGCCGGCTGGCATGCTGAAGTATGCCGACATGATCTGGAACATTGGCGCGGGACTCACCCAACCAATATTTCATGGTGGGCAGTTGACCGCAAAAAAAAGGGCGGCGGAAGCCGCCTTTGACGAGGCCAACGCGCGATATCGGCAAGTCGTGCTGCTCGCATTCGAAGATGTGGCGGACACGTTGCGCGCACTCGATCACGACGCGGCTGCTCTTGCCGCCCAAACCGACGTCTGGCGCTCGGCTAGCAGTTCACTGGACGTGGCGCGCGGACAGTTTCGAGTCGGCGGAGTCAGCTATCTGTCGCTGCTCGACGCACAGCGCCAATATCAGCAGGCCGTCGTGAATCTCGCGCAGGCGCAAGCAGCTCGCTATGCAGATACAGCTGCTTTATTCCAGGCACTGGGTGGCGGTTGGTGGAATGACACGGCGTATGACGAGAAGGGGCATGCCAACGCCGGCCCCCGCTCCCAGTGACTGCTCATGACGATTGCTGCGCGCCGCATACGTTTCACGGGTAGCGCGCCAAAGACGCCTGTGCGTCGTGAGTTTGCCGTGCAAGGACACTACGATGACGATGAAAAGATCAACTGGAAAACGGATGACCATTATGCTGATCTGCGTGGGCAGTCTGCTCGGCACGCTGATCGGCTTCAATCTTTACAAAGCGCATATGATTAAAAAGTTCATGATGCGCGATGGCATGGCCGCCGCCACGGTCACGTCAGCTGTGGTCAGCTATCAGACTTGGCAGCCACAGTTTTCCGCCACGGGCAGCCTGCGCGCGGTGCGCGGCGTCGACGTGACGACAGAAGTCGCAGGCCTCGTGCGCGAGCTCGAATTCAGTTCCGGTGAGGAGGTGAAAGCCGGACAGGTTCTCCTGCACCTCAACGACGACTCTGATCGCGCACAGCTCGCATCGCTACAAGCTGCCGCGGACCTTTCGCAAACGGTTTACACGCGCGACAAGGCACAGTATGACATCCAGGCCATCTCAAAAGCCCAATTGGATGCCGACACAGCCGAACTGAAGAGCAAACGGGCGCAAGTCGAACAGCAAGCTGCCCTCGTCGCGAAGAAAACCATTCGCGCACCTTTCGCAGGACGCGTGGGGATCACCACCGTTAATCCCGGCCAGTACATCAACCCGGGTGACGCAATTGTTACCCTGCAAGTCGTCGATCCCATTTACGTCGACTTTCACCTACCCCAGGAGCAACTGGGGCAACTCGAGGCCGGACAGCACGTCACCGTAAATACAAGCACATTTGCGAACCTTAGCTTCGGTGGCCAAGTCCGCGCGATAAATCCGCGCGTGGACAGCACGACCCGCAACGTTCAGATCGAAGCGGTCCTGGACAACCACGAGCGCAAGCTGTTGCCGGGCATGTACGCGAATGTGAAGATCGATGTGGGTAGCGAGCAGCGCTATCTGACCTTGCCTCAAACCGCGATCGCGCACAATGCGTACGGTGCAACGGTATTCGTCATTAGACCGAGCGAGCACAAAACCGCGCACGGTAAAACGATGCCGGTGGCGCAACAGGTATTCGTGACGCCGGGACTCACGCGCGGCGATCAGGTGGCAATCCTGAGGGGTCTCGACGAAGGCGCGCAGGTCGTCACGAGCGGTCAGCTCAAGCTACAGAACGGCACACCGCTCATCATCAATAATCGTGTGCTGCCTGCGGACAGTCCTGCTCCGACGCCTCAGGAGCAGTGAGAGGCCTCCCGATGAAATTCACCGACATTTTTCTCAACCGGCCGGTCCTCGCGTCGGTACTGAGCGTGCTGATCCTCGTACTAGGCTTGCGTTCGCTCTCCACGCTGAAGGTCAGTGAATATCCTCAAACCCAGACGGGCGTAGTCACGCTTACCACTTCCTATTACGGTGCGAACGCCGACACAATGGCTGGGTTTATCACGCAGCCGCTGGAAGCCGCCATCGCCCAGGTGCGGGGCATTGACTACATGTCGTCGAAAAGCAGCACGGGCGTGTCGACGATCAACGCGACGCTACGCATGAATTATGATCCGAACCGCGCACTCACCGAGATCAATACACAGATAGCGTCAGTGCGTAACCAGTTGCCGCGCGAGGCCCAGCAGCCGGTGCTGACGATGCAGGCGGGTCAGACCACCGACGCGATGTATATGGGCTTCTACAGCGACGTGCTGCCGCCCAACAATGTCACCGACTATCTGCTGCGCGTCGTGAAGCCGAAGCTCGACTCCGTTCAGGGCGTGCAGACCGCGGAAGTACTGGGCGGTCGCCAGTTCGCATTGCGCGCATGGCTCGATTCAACCAAGCTCGCAGCGCATAATGTCACTGCTTCTGATGTCTACACAGCACTCGGAAACAATAACTACCTCTCGACACTCGGCACAACAAAAGGCCAGATGACCAGCGTCAGTCTAAACGCGCGTACCGACGTCCATTCGGTGGAGGACTTTCAGAAACTGGCTGTCAAACAAAAGAACGGAGTGATAGTGCGTCTCGAGGACGTTGCCAATGTCGTGCTAGGCGCGGACAATTACGATTCCAGCGTCGCATTTGGTGGCACGCGTTCTGTGTTTATCGGAATTAAGGTAGCGCCTGACGCAAACGAGCTCGATGTGGCCAGACGCGTTAAAGCCGTGTTTCCCGATCTGCAGAAGCAGTTCCCGACGGGGATGGCTGGTGACATCGTCTACGACGCGACAGACTTCATCAACAGCGCGATTGATGAAGTAGTGAAGACGCTCGTCGAGGCGTTGCTGATTGTCACGGCCGTTATCTTCCTCTTCTTCGGTCGTTTGCGCGCCGTCATCGTACCCGTGGTCGCGATGCCGCTTTCGCTGATTGGCACGTTCTTCATGATGCAGTTGCTCGGTTACTCGATCAATCTGTTGACGTTACTCGCGATGGTGCTCGCGATTGGGCTGGTGGTCGACGATGCGATCATCGTCGTCGAGAACGTCGACCGCCACATGAATGAAGGAAAGTCTCCCATGGAAGCCGCGCTAACCGCCGCGCGCGAGCTTGGCGGCCCGATTCTGGCAATGACCGCCGTGCTGATCGCCGCATATCTGCCTATCGGCTTTCAGGGCGGCCTGACAGGCACCCTTTTCACTGAATTTGCGTTCACCGTTGCGAGCGCCGTCGCGGTGTCAGGCGTGATTGCGCTAACCCTGTCGCCGATGATGTGCTCGCGCATTTTCCAGAACGTGCACGAATCCGGGCGTTTCGCCGTTTTCGTCAATCGACAGCTGGATCGTGTGCATGCCGGCTATGCGCGGCTCTTGCATGCGGCTCTCGACACATCTTCCGTGTTCGTCGTCATGGGAGTTATGCTGCTTTGCGGAACCGTGTATCTCTTTTCGACGTCTCAGGCAGAGCTTGCGCCGCAGGAGGACCAAGGCATCGTCCTATCGCTGATCCAGGGGCCGCCGAATGCCACAGTCCAGCAAATGCAGACATACGTCGATCAGGTATTAGAAATCTCGAAGCGCTTGCCCGAGTATGCCCAGATGTTTCAGCTAACTGGTCTGCCAACATTGAATCAGGGCTTCGGCGGCGTGCTCTTCAAGACTTGGGACAAGCGGAAAAGAGGCGCAACCGATCTACAACAGGAGCTCCAGCAGAGGTGGAATGGCATTGCTGGTGCTCGCGTCGCCGCGTTCCAGCTCCCGCCTTTGCCGGGCGCACAGGGTTTCCCCGTGCAATTCGTGATCAGCACGACAGAGCCCTTCGAGAATCTCGACGAGGTGACGAAAGCCGTACTCCAGAAAGCGCGTGCAAGTGGCATGTTTCTCTTTGTCGATAGCGATCTAAGGATCGACAAGCCAGAAACGGTCGTCATAGTTGACCGCGACAAGATCGCGTCACTCGGCCTCACGCAAAGCGATGTAGGACAGGCGCTAGGCGCTGCACTCGGCGGTAACTACGCAAACTACTTCTCGATCGCGGGCCGCTCCTACAAGGTGATTCCGCAAGTCCAGCAAATAGATCGACTGAATCCGTCACAGGTACTCGACTATTACTTGCGCACGCCGGACGGCAGCATGATTCCGGCGTCGACGGTTGCGCATCTGAAGCAAGCGGTCGTCCCCGAATCGATCAATCGGTTCCAGCAACTCAATGCGGCAACGATCTCCGCTGTGATCTCACCTAGCGTCTCCCAGGGCGAAGTTCTCGACTTCCTTCGTAAGTCCACGACCGACGCAGCTCCGGCAGGTTACAGCACCGACTACGCAGGGCTATCGCGCCAGTTCAAGCAAGAGTCCGGTAACTTCCTGGTCACGCTCATGTTCGCGGCGATTATCGTGTTCCTTGCGCTTTCAGCGCAATTCGAAAGCTTCCGCGATGCCCTGGTCATTTTGGTGTCCGTCCCGATGGCGCTCTTCGGTGCTCTCGTCTTCATCAATGCCGGCTTTTCGACGCTCAACATCTATACGCAGGTTGGACTTGTCACGCTCATGGGGCTCGTCAGCAAACATGCGATTCTTGTCGTGCAGTTCGCGAACCAGCTTCAGCGCGTGGGCCGGGGCAAGCGAGAAGCCTTGGAGGAAGCGGCAGGTGCACGCTTGCGCCCGATCCTCATGACGACGGTCGCCATGGTGCTCGGCGTACTGCCCTTAGTCGTCGCCTCGGGCGCGGGCGCAGCAGGCCGCAACGCAATGGGCCTGGTGATCTTCACCGGACTATCGATTGGCACCGCGTTCACACTGTTCGTGGTACCGGCGATGTATATGTTGCTGGGTGCAAATCACCAAGGGACGCCAAAAGACCAGTCATGACCTGGTTGTCCATCTGTGCAGTAGCGATGTCTTCGTCTAATCAAAACACGCACTCCCCGGCACCCGTGCGTCAGCATGAATGCAGCGTAAGGACGAGCGATGCGCTGCTTGGCTTTGGATTTCGCCGAGCACGCCTAACCCACCCTCCTGCAGTTACGGAAGCCAACGCTGGAAGGTCCACCGGTCGTGCTCGTCGAGCGCTATTGAGCTCACAGGCAATGAGCTGGTCAAGAGGACGATAAAGCGTCAAACGCTTGCAATGGCACCTGGATCAAGGTGCTGGCGTCGTGACCCTACGCAAACGCGCGGACGTGACGAGGTTTCTGACTCGATGAAAAGACCATCGTTGTCAGCGCCCTTAAGGTTGACCCAGAGCACATCGTCGGACCTCAGGTATAGCATCTCCATTTTCACACTATCGGCACAACTATCCATAGCCCGCGTCAGATTGCTACAGACATCAATTTTACTTGATTGATTTCGCTACAGCAGATTGCTATCGTCGAATGCATAGACATTCCGGCGCGGCATTTTCTACTGACGAGCAACACGTTATCGGCAACGTAATATAGGATCTCGACCCGTTCCATCGAGATTCGTGCGTCACATCCTGCCATCATCATCGTCTTTCGCGTCGATGCATTGCCATCACAGGAGAGGAATTCATGGAAAACTGCGTCGCATCTTCAAAAGTACCCTCGCCGACCGTCGATCTATTGTATGACTATGCTCCGTTTTTGGACCGAGGCGCAACTGTAGGGGCTATCGGAACTCTCTCCTCGAATATCGCAAGTCCACGCGTTGCTATTGTGGGGGCTGGCATCAGCGGCCTTCTGGCGGCGAACGAACTGATGCGAGCAGGTGTATGCGACGTCACTGTGTTTGAAGCTCGCGATCGCATTGGCGGCAGGTTGTGGTCACAGGCGTTTGATTCAGAGCATCCACATCTCATCGCCGAAATGGGCGCGATGCGGTTTCCTCCAAGTGCGACCGGTCTTTTTCATTACCTTGACCGGTACGATATTCCCGCCACAGCAACGTTCCCCGATCCTGGAGTCGTTGATACAGAACTGCATTATCGCGGCGTGCGCCATATCTGGCCGGCCGGAAATCCACCGCCGCCTCTATTCAGGCGAGTACACGAAGGCTGGAGAGCTCTTTTGCAGGATGGATGCGTGATCAATGGCACAGCTCTCGTCGCGCCAGCCGAAATTACTGCCATGTTGAAATCGCAGCGCTTTAACGAAGCACGCGCCGCGTGGCAAACATGGCTGGATTTATTTCGCGACAGCTCGTTCTATGCCGCCATCGTCACCATTTTCACGGGTCCATGCCCGCCTGGAGGTACTGTTTGGGAAAGGCCGTACGACTTCGAACTGTTTGGGTCTCTTGGGATTGGTTCGGGTGGCTTTCTCCCTGTCTATCAGGCCGGATTCACCGAAATTTTGCGTCTCGTCATTAACGGGTACATGGACGATCAGCGCCTCATCTCGTGCGGAATTTCAACATTGGCTGAACGCATTGCAGGCGAGAATATTTACGGAAACACCGTCTCCGAACGAGTTCGCTTCAGCGGCGTCGGTCGCATCTACAAAGAAGGTGCAGAGATCAAGCTCGTGACCGACGATAACGAAATTTCGACCTTTGACCGAGTGATCGTCACCAGCAACAACAGGGCGATGCAGATGGTTCATTGCTTGACAGATGATGAAACGTTTCTCAGCCGCGACGTATCCAGAGCAGTCAGAGAAACTCATCTGACCGGATCGTCAAAACTCTTCATGCTCACCCGAGACAAGTTCTGGATAAACAAGAAACTGCCCGTAACCATCCAGTCTGACAGCTTCGCACGTGGCGTATACTGCCTTGATTACGAACCTCACAACCCAGATGGTCGGGGTGTGGTTTTGCTCAGCTACACTTGGGAGGACGACGCTCACAAGTTGCTGAGTGTTTCAGACAAAAAAGAGCGGTGCGAGTGCTTCGTCGACGACCTGTCAACCTTCCATCCAGAACTTGCCCGTCACCTCGTCCCTGCAGATAAGGACTATGAACGCTGCGTCCTCCATCATGACTGGCTGACCGACCCGTATTCGTCAGGCGCCTTCAAGCTCAACTACCCAGGCGAGGACGTCTATTCGCAGCGTCTCTTTTTTCAATTCCAGACGGCAAACGATCCAGCAAGCGATACAGGACTCTACTTGGCAGGATGCGGCTGTTCTTTCACCGGTGGGTGGGTTGAGGGAGCCGTGCAGACAGCGATCAACAGCGCATGCGCCGTTATACGTAGCATCGGGGGTGATCTTTTGCCTGGCAACCCTCTTGACGATATACGCAGTGCCTACAGCTACTAATAGCCTACTCCCCGATCTCTCACTTGCATAATTTCATGCATTTTCACAGCACTCTTGAATCACTTTGCGACGTCATAAGGTCTGGAGCAGTTACAGCGGAAGAGATCCGGGATCGCGCACTCAACGCCGACGCTAACCTGACACATCTAAACTGTTTCATACGTGCTCGCAGCCCGGAGGCGCACTTCGCGAGAGCGAGGGACAATCTGAGAGGCGCGCCACTCTACGGCATTCCTTTTTCTACAAAAGACAATATCTGCGTCAAGGGACTCCCTGTAACCGCCGGGACACCGGGCATGGAAGATTGTATAGCCACACGCGACGCACTTGTGGTCAGAAAGCTCAAATCCCTCGGTGCCGTCGTCGCCGGCAAGAACAACATGCATGAACTGAGCTTTGGAATCACGTCCGTCAATCCCCATTGGGGAACCGTGGGCAATCCGGCGGCTCCGGGCCATTTGGCCGGCGGAAGCAGCGGCGGCTGCGCCGCAGCTGTGGCAGCCGGTATTGTCCCGATGGCGATCGGAACCGACACTGGCGGCTCGGTGAGGATACCCGCGGCCTTTTGCGGCATAGTGGGTTTCAGACCAACAAGTGGCCGGTGGTCTTCATCCGGGATCATTCCGGTTTCACGCACGAAGGATTCACCGGGCCTCCTGACGCGGACGGCAAAAGACGCATTGTTTCTATACGACTTGCTGAGCTCCGATAGCCAAATCCCGTCAAAACAAACAAATACTCGCTGTCGAATCGGTCTTCCAAGCTCCATGTGGAACAACTTGGATGATGATGTTCGGAAGCATTCTTGGCAGGCGACCAGGCGTCTCACTCGCGCAGGCTTTCAGTGCGTCGACGTCGATGACGCAGTTGTTTCAGAATTAAATAAGTTCGGTACTTTTACTATTCCAGTTTACGAATTTTTTACGGACTTTCCGCGCGCACTGCTCTCGTTTGGATGGGGAAGCAGGGTTAATGCTGTGTTCGACAACATCCATGACAAGTGCGTGAGGAGCATCATTCATCAACACCTTGACGGAAGTCTGATTTCCGCGAAAGACTATTCCGCCGCAGTGGAGAACATTAACGACTTGCGGCTACGAATGAATGCGCTGATCAACGCCCAAGGGATCGATTTTCTAGCTTATCCCACTGTCCCGCGCAGCACTCCTCACGTTAGCGATGCACAGCGTCCGGGGCTGTTCGCAGAAGTGATACGCAACACCGACCTCGCCAGCAATGTCGCAATGCCCTCCATTACCTTGCCTGTGGCGCCGAACGACGCATTACCCGTGGGATTGAGCCTTGATGCCGCACGTGGCCAAGACCGCCGGCTCCTTCTGATGGCAGCCGCTGTGGAAGAGATTCTTGCTACGTAGCGTACGCGATTTTCAGCCGCGCTAGCGCTGGACTTCCAAACACTCACGCACTGCTCGGAGGTAAACAGTTCATGCAGATTTCGTTGCAAAGAGTTGACATGCTTTTTGACGCGGGCAGCTTTGTGGAACATGATCCAAGAGCGGACGCCCACTTCCTCTGCGGCGAGGGACTAATCAATTCGGTCAAGTCGTTTCTGGTCATGAATCGTGGACAAGACTGTATGTTCAAGGGAACCGGACAATGGCGTACCGCCGAGCAAATCATAAGCACAGTGACTCAGGCCCGGGACCAGCGGGCTCCGTTGATCTACATTCAGGACCATCCGGGAGAGGTTGGCAGTTTCGATACAACGAAGGTAATTTCATCGGATATGTCGAGATTGCTTTTGTCTCCGGCAGGTATGGGCAGGGTCAGCGCGTCGCTCGCAGAGTTAGCAGAAGCCAATCTGCTGATCTCAGCAATACTAGGACCGACGTCAGGCCCGTTGGCTCTTCCGATCATGCTCGCCGATCTGGTGTTGATGACTGAGAAAGGGGCTCTATGTATGGGCCGTCCGGATATGGTGAAGGCGATGCTGGCTGAGCAGTCGGATCTGTATTCGCTTGGCGGAACAGACGTTCACTGCCGGGGCTCGGGGTCAGTTCAACTCGCGTTCAAAGATGAACGCCGTTTGTTTGAATGCGTAAGAGATTTTCTATGCTGCCTCGTCAAAGACACAGCGCCGACCGCGCTTGAATATGAAGAACCCGACGCAGTCGATTTTGAAAATCTGATTCCGTCCAATCATGGCACCCCCTACGACATGCATCATTTGCTGCTTTCTTTTGTGGACAAAGGCAGTTTCACTGAAACAAACGCCGAATACGCACGAGAAGCATTGACGGGCTATGCGCGCATTAAGGGACATTTCGCGGCAATCGTGGCAAACAACCCGCGATTCAACAGCGGTGCCATCCACCGGAAATCCGCGGCCAAGATGGCAAAAATTATAAACATTGCTGCAAAGACCAGCATGCCAATCATCTTCCTTGCCGACATTCCCGGGTTCATGATAGGCAGGGAAGCTGAAAATAGCGGCATATTTTTGGCAGCAGCGGAGTTGTTCAGAGCACATGTCAGATGCCACGTACCTAAGCTACTCCTTGTCGTCCGAAAAGCCTACACCGGCGGTGTGTATGCGATGAGTGGTCCTGGATTCGATCCAATAGCCGTGCTGGCGTATCCGCAGGCACACATCGGCGTTTTTAGCCCGGACACGATGAGCAAAGTGATGTCTGGTGCTGAAGGCGCTATTAAAGACACGATGCGGAAGCTATCTGACGAGATCCGGAATCCTAATCTTTTAAAGGCTGATGGACTGATTACTGACGTAATAGAAGTGGAAGAGACTAGACAACAGGTTGTCAGATATCTGTTTCCGACGTGACACGGTCCGTTCCTCACGGAAGATTTGAGCGTACGGTCGCGCGCAATGGCGCCTCGAAGAGGACCGTTCTGCACCATCAAAAGCCCTCAGAAAGTTTTCGTAAAATCGAGGCATCTGACGATGCGCAATCAGCCAGACCTGATCGCTTACGAGCACATAGAACCAGACTACCGCCGCAGAATTTGGAAGAAGGTCGCAGAAACTCAGGCGCTCATGTCAAGTTCCGCGCCTGCGCCTGACTGCCCTCGCGACGTTCCACGTGCGTTGCCATGTCCGAGTTCCTGCATCGTGTCGGTAATTTGCGCGCATGCCCCCCCTGTTTCACCCCCTCGTCTGTCGGGGACAACGTGGCGAATACCGTCGCGCGTGCCAGCGAAATTTCTATCAGCCGCTAATCGTCTGCATTGTCAGTCCGGCACCGGGATTTCGGACATTTCCGCCCCGAGTACACCACGTCGCTGGACCATACGGGCCCCCTTCAACAAGCGACCGTTGGTTCTTCCGCACCTGGCCATCCGCTCAATTATGATGTAGGACGATATCGGTGCGTCAGCCAGGAAAATCAAATCGTTGAATGCCAGCTGTGGTTTCTCGCGTCTCCTAGTGGCCAGATGTCCCTGAGAGACGGACTCGCCGCTGTGGGTTTCCTGCCGCGCCAACCCCACTGTGACGGCATAGGAAGGACGGTCGACCGCGATGAGGTTGCCGTCGTGTCCGCAGAAGATCAGGGTCGTTGAACAGTGTGGCGATCAACTCCTGCGACAAGTCAGTTGTGGCTGAATGACGCCAGTACCTACGACGGAGACGAAAACGGCATTTAGAATCCGGATTCTTCCTATCCAAACAATTTATTTTCGCAATGGCGCGAAGGGATGCATACTAAAACCTACCGTGCAATCGTCACGGTTATAGTTTGAAGTGCTACGGTACTGATGTTGCTTAATCTGCTAGGTCCAACCCACGCACTACCGCCCTCACATCGAATGGCATGCCGAGTCGGCATTTATAGGACGCGCCGGACCAAATAGTTTCGGACCGGTGAGCCGACAGCTGTAAGGCGGCTGGCTGACGATTACCGCTTTAACCTAGGCTCGCGCATAGAGCGACGATTCGCCGGAGCAAATGAATGCAAGTTGTCGATATTGATCAGGTGGCCCGGTTCTTCGTGAACTCATTTGGGCTCGTGATGGTCTTCGCTAACGTCTGCGTCGTACTCGAGCTGATCTTCCCGGCCTACCGCTACAGTTTTGCGTCATACATTCGGGGCGTGCGGAACTGGATAATCCGCATTGGTTGTGGTGCATTAATCTGGCACCTTTACGCGATGGGGCTGCAATGGTTAGGAGTGAAACCACTCCTGACAGTCGATCTTGGGGCGTTGCTCCATTCCGGCAACACGATTGTCGGCGTGTTTATGGCGGTTCTTTCTGGCGTTCTGGTTGCAATTGCCGGCGACTTCTTTTACTACTGGATGCACCGCGCACAACACGCAATGCCGTTCCTGTGGCGCTTGCATGCGACTCATCACTCGATCCGCGAGCTGACCGCGTGGAACTGCAATCATCACATTTCCGAACCGATTGTTTACGCGGTGTTTGTAGCACTGCCACTCGCGCTAATCCACTTCAAGTCCGGTGTCGTGCCCGCGATTGCCATGGCGCTAATTAGTTTTCAGGCACATCTTTCTCACTCTAGCACGCGCGTGAATCTCGGGCCGCTCCGATACATCATCGGCGATAACCAGTTTCACCGCATTCATCACTCAATGGAGTCGCGTCACCGGCACCAAAACTATGGGTTCTTCACCACCATCTGGGACACGGTTTTTCGCACGGCATACTGGCCGGATAAAGACGAATGGCCGGAAGTGGGTCTTCGCAACCAACCGGAACCGCATACGGTTCGCGACTACGTTCTGTTCCCGTTTGACCAACGCCGCTGGTTCCGACCGGCAGTCAAAAGTGGCAATAGGATGAATGAATGACAGTTCCGCAATGTTACTGCTCATATCGCCGCTAAAAGCCAAGGCCGCTAAAAGCCAAGAGAGACCAATCTCAACTGACATCATCCACCGTATAGGAGGCAGCAACCTTATGCAGCGAATGCCATTCCTCGCCGGCTGTGCCGCCACAGCTTTGATGGTTTGCAGTGCAGAAGCACAGGCCGAGGGCTGGTCTGCAACTTCGCCCGAAACCTCGTCCTGCTATCCGGCCGATCTCCTTTTTGCTTCTAGCTCCTACGGTAGCTATACCTTCAACAATGACGTTTGGGCGCCCTGCCAAGGTGTCGCCGCAGGCAAGCAGACGATCTGGGCCAAGAGCAACCTTGACTGGGGCGTCTCTTCAAATCAACCCGACACCGCCCGCATCAAGTCCTATCCGCACATCGGATATGCGGTCAACAAGCCACTCAGTTCGCTTAACTCGCTGACCGCTGTCGTCTCAGCGACCACGCCTTCCGGCGGCGCTTGGGAATCGACCTTCGATATCTGGGCCGGAAACAAGGCGCACGAAATCATGGTCTGGCTCAACTATACCGGATTGCCTGATGGCTGCGGCAACGTCAAACCGATTTCCGCGAACTGGACGTTCTCAGGCTGTGCGATCCCAATTCAGAAAGATGTCCCGCTGTCGGGTGGTACCTGGAATGTCTACGTGGGCAGCAACGGCAGTAACACGGTCTATTCGTTTCTTCGCACAACAAAGACCGACCACACCACGCTCGACGTGCTGGCGTTCATGAATTACCTCAAGTCGCGGAATTATTTCGATGACGTCGTGCTCGGCGAGGTTCAGTACGGCTTCGAGATCACGTCGTCGCCTAGTGGTCTGTCTTTCGCGTCCAAAAACTTCGCCGTCACCACCGAGTGATGTCGGCGCCTCCTGTCCTCGCGTAAGCGTACCGGTCGCCGCTTTGCGCGGTAGCATTGAGGCTGACGTTGGCCAGCCACGCGTTGACCGGGGCGCTCGAATTGCGCCCGTCGATCTTTGCGTAGGCGCCCGGCAGCGACTGGGGCGCATACGCGCCGTTCACGACGCGGTACGACAGCGACCGCCTGCCGCCTGCCGTGCAGGTGTGGTAGTTGGTGTCCAAGACGATCAGGTGCTTTACTTCGAACATGCAGGTATTGAGGTAGCTGACCTGGCTCACCGTCAGCGCGCACGGCTCGGTCTTCACATTGATGCCGTTGGCGTCGGTCGACAACGTCCCGTTCAGATCGTTCCCGTACACGTAGTTGTTCTGAAACAGGATGTTCGACACGGTGTTCTTGTCGATACCGCCCACGGAAAGGCCATGCGTGCCATGCAGCCGGGTATTGGCAATGGTGACGTTCGCGACGTTGCCGGAGTTGGCCCTGATCGCGATCCCGTCGTCGCCGGCCTCAATGTCGGAGTTGATCACCGATGCGTTGGTGAGACTATCGATATCGATCCCGTCGGAGTTCTTGCGCGTCGCGGGCGTATGGATGGACACGCCCCTGGCGTTGAAACCGTTGCCGCCTTCCACGTACAGATTCGAATGCGCGGCCTGCACCAGCCTCGCCGTTCCGGAGATGATGTCGCCGCGCCCGTCGATGGTTCCCGGTCCCATCAGCGATGCATTGGTGCCCGAGAATTGCAGCAGGTTAATATTGCCCGCATAGTTGTTGCCGTTCAGCGCCGCGCCCGAGCTGATCTCGAGGCCAGCGTCATTGATCGTCAGCCTACCCGTGTAGAACACATCGTTGGAACCCGATGGCGCAAGCACCACGATTTGGCCAGTTCCCGCGCACTTAGAGACGGTTTCATAAAGACTGCTGAACGCGCTGAAGCGTGTTCCAGCAGATCAAGCAACAGCCGAGTTTGAGGAACGCCTCATGAATGTCGGCGCGACGTTCGAAGCGAATACGTAGACGGCGGAAATTATGCAGCCAGGCATGTGTACGTTCGACGACCCATCGGACTTTTCCGAGGCCACTGCCATGCGGCTGGCCGCGCCGCGCAATGCTGGTGGGAATGCTCCGCTCGTGAAGAGCGCGTCGGTATTTGTCGTGGTCGTAACCCCGGTCGGCGTAGACGCAACCAGGACGGCTCAAAGGCCGCCCGCGCCTGCCGCCGATCGGCACAATGGCCTCGATCAACGGAACGAGTTGGGTGACGTCGTTACGATTGGCGCCAGTCAGGATTGCCGCGATCGGCGTTCCGTTGGCGTCGGTGGCGACGTGGTGCTTGGATCCAGGTCGCGCTCGATCGGTGGGGTTCGGGCCAGTTTTTCGCCCGCCCCAACCGCGCGAATCGACGACGAATTCACAATCACGCGCGAGAAGTCGATCTTGTCCGCCGCTCGCAACTTCGCCAGAAGCACTGCGTGCAATCGATCCCATACGCCGGCTTGCTGCCAATCGCGTAACCTGCGCTAGCAACTGACGCCGGAGCCGCATCCCATCTCCGCTGGCAAATCCCGCCACCGGATACCGGTCTTCAGCACGAACAAGATGCCGGTCAGCGCAGCCCGATCTGGAACCGGCTTGCGGCCCGGATACTTGAAGCGGCGTGGCTTCGCTGGTGGTAGGAGTGGCTCGATCAGTGCCCACAGTTCGTTATCGATGATTGGTTTGCCCATCTCCTCGATCCTGTTGTCACGACGATCGAGGTTAACAGGTTGCGTTACGGGTTAACAGCCCCTGCGAAGCCTTTTTGAAACCGTTTCTTATTCAGTGTATCCTGCAGGCGGCTCGTGTCGTCGGTAATTGGAGGTGACGAGTATTCCGAACTTGAGGAATTCGCGTAGAGCATCTCACAGACGCCGAGATGCCCGGTTCGCTGACCGACCGGCTATCGACGGTCACAAGCGATTGCGCGCAGGCGGACGACCAACCCTGCGAGCGCCGCGATAGATGCGGAACTCGTCGATCGCCCCGTTGAAGGGCCGCCGCGAACTGCGAACGTTCGATCCAGTTCTGCGCGCTCGTGCCGAGACGCCAAGGCGCCACCACCACGCCCGTCGTCTGACCCGTCTGGCTGCCGTTGACGTACAGGGTGAAACCAACGTCTGCCAAGGCAGTCCGGTCACCATCGCACGCAACTGCTCGGGATTGAGCGCAGTCGCGATCGTCTGCTCACCGTTCGTCCAGACGAACCGGCCCTTGTTCAGGCGACGCGCGGCCAGCCAGATTCCGAACCCGTTATAGACGAGCACCTTCATGCGCGTCGAGTGCCTGTTGGCGAACAGGTAGGCATGATGGGGACGCGCTGCGCCGAATACCTTTACCACGCGCGCCAGAATCGTATTTGTGCCAGCGCGCATATCCAGCGGTTCGGTCGCCAGCCAGATCGCGTCGATGCGGATCACCGCAGCCATCCCTGCAACCACACCGCACAATCGCTGGCCGCAGATAACGGCCAACGTACCGTCACCGTTGCCGCGCAGACGCCTTCGCGTCCCGCCGCTGTTACCGCCTGCTCGGATTCCAAAGATCCCTTTGAGAACACTACCTTGCGCCGAATGTCATGCGTTGCGCACGGCCTGGACCTCAAATCTCTCAGTAGTTGATCGTCTGATATGGGCTCGGTAGCAGTCCTGCTGCCCTCTTACACCGGCAGCGTAAGATACGCAATTTCCGCGAAGTATCTCGCTCCAGCGAGCAGAATGTCGTCGTTGAAGTCGTACGTCGCGTTATGGAGCGGCACTCCCCCGCGTCGTTGGCCACACCGTTCCCGATGAATACGAAGTCGCCCGGCACGACCTGTAGAAATGCGCCGAAGTCTTCCGAAATCATCATCGGTTGCACGTTCGCGTCGACATTTTGTTCGCCCGCCACACGTGTGGCCGCTGCAACGGCGACTTCGACGTACCGCGGAGTATTCACCGTGTGCGCGAATTCATGGGTGTACTCGAATTCGCAATCCACTCCGTGCATTCGACAGAGCCTCTCGCAGACCTCACGCATACGCGTCTCCAGCAGTTGCTGAACTTCCGGCGCATAGCTGCGTGTGTCGCCTTTGATGGTGACATTCAACGGAAACAAATGCCTGCCGAGCGTAAGCGTGGCACCAGCGACGTCTTGACTGGAGATCGTGATCTTCAGGCTGCCGTGCGGAGCTGAGCTGCAACGACCCACGGTGTGAGTTCGTCGATGCGGTTGATGGCATGGTCTGCGATGCGCGCGAGCACGTAGCGCAGATACGCTTCAGGATCGAGGCCGTTGAGTTTTGCGGTGCCAACGAGGCTGTAGATCGCAGCCGCACGTTCGCCACCGGAGTCTGCGCCGGCGAACAGATAGTTGCGGCGACAATGCACATATTTGCATTGAAGACGTTATGCGTAGCCGAGGATTATGTTCAGTCCATCTTTGGAGAAGAACGCGATACAAATCGCCAGGCCGATGGACAGCGATT